>JAAZJU010000017.1 GCA_012800195.1 Clostridia bacterium | reverse complement strand
CCTTCGGCTTTAGACAATAGGCCCTTAAAATTCCCTGAGTTTGAAGAGAAGGTTAATCAGGTGATTTTTGTGACTGCTACCCCAGGCCCCTATGAGTTAGAAAAGAGTAATCAAATTGTAGAGCAAATTATTAGACCAACTGGTTTAGTAGATCCTGAAATTGAAGTCCGTCCAGTCAAGGGGCAAATTGATGATTTATATGATGAAATACGCTTACGGGTGGAAAGGGATGAGAGAGTCTTGATAACTACTCTCACCAAGAAGATGGCGGAGGACTTGACAGACTATTTTAAAGAACTTGGACTAAGGGTAAGATATCTTCATTCAGAAATTAAAACTATCGAGAGAATGGAAATACTGCGAGATTTAAGACTGGGAGAATTTGATGTGCTGGTGGGCATAAACTTATTGCGAGAAGGTCTGGATTTACCAGAGGTATCTCTGGTGGCCATCTTAGATGCTGATAAGGAAGGATTTTTGCGTTCGGAGCGGTCCTTGATTCAAACTATTGGTAGAGCGGCCAGAAATGCCCATGGGAAGGTAATTATGTATGCTGATGTTATTACAGGCTCAATGAAGAAGGCTATAGATGAAACCAATCGTCGTCGGAAGATCCAAATGGAATTTAACAAAACACACAATATTACACCTCAAACAATTAAAAAATCAGTAAGGGATGTAATCGAAGCCACCCAAGTGGCAGAAAAAGGTCCTGAGTATACTATTTCCCAAGATAAAATTGATAGTATGACTAAAAAAGAGCTTCAAAAATATATTATTGAATTAGAAAAAGAAATGCATCAAGCAGCTAGAGATCTTCAATTTGAGAAGGCTGCCCAACTACGAGATATTATTTTTGAACTAAAAGCTCAGCAAGTGGGTTATGTGTAAGCATTATGACTCAAAGGTCTAGCTAATTGGTCAGCATTATGGCTTATAAGCTAATCTGCATGACAGTGTGTCATCTCATAGGCTATTCTGCATGGCAGTGTGTAAGTGTGTTAGTGGGTAAGAAAAAGGCTAAGATTGCTTCCCAGGCAGTTAATTAGTTATTAGCTATCCTCTGTATTTGATTAAGGGCCGGGTCGCAATGACATTCGAGCCGTAGAACTGTAGAACTGTAGCACTGTAGAACTGACAACCAGAATAACATATAAGCTTAAAAAGATGGAGGAAAAAATATTAATGGCAAAAGACAAAATTATTATTAAAGGAGCAAGGGTTCACAACCTTAAAAATATAGATGTTGAAATCCCCAGGGACAAGCTAGTAGTCATAACGGGATTAAGTGGTTCAGGTAAATCCTCCTTAGCCTTTGACACAATTTATGCCGAAGGGCAAAGAAGGTATGTAGAATCTTTATCCGCTTATGCCCGTCAGTTTTTGGGTCAAATGGATAAGCCCGATGTTGATTATATTGAAGGTTTATCTCCAGCTATTTCAATTGACCAGAAAACCACTAGCCGTAATCCCCGCTCAACGGTGGGGACTGTAACAGAAATTTATGATTACCTTAGGCTTTTATTTGCACGCATTGGTATCCCTCATTGCCCAAATTGTGGTAAGGCCATTACCCAACAGACAACCCAACAAATTGTTGATAATTTAATGGCCTATCCTGAACGGACTCGTATGCAAATTTTAGCCCCAGTAATTAGAGGGAAAAAGGGTGAACACCGTAAGATACTGGAGGATTTAAGAAAAAGTGGTTATGTAAGATTAAGGATAGATGGTGAGATTAAGGAAGTTTCCGAGGAGATAAATTTAGAAAAAAACAAGAAACACACTATAGAAGTAGTGGTGGATAGGATAATAATTAGGGAAGGAATAGAAGGGCGTTTGGCTGATTCTATTGATACAGCTCTGACTCTAGGGGAAGGGATAGTTTTAGTTGATTTGCTCGAAGGGGAGGAATTAATTTTTAGCGAGAAGTTCGCCTGCGTGGATTGTGGGATAAGCTTTGAGGAGCTTAGCCCCCGTATGTTCTCTTTTAATAGCCCCTATGGCGCTTGTCCCCAGTGTGAAGGTCTAGGACACAGAATGGAAATAGACCTAGATTTAATTATTCCTGATGATAGCCTATCTTTGGCCCAGGGAGCGATAAAACCTTGGAGTAAAAATCTTAATAATATTTATAACCAATCCATGGAATGTGTGGCTAAACACTATAATTTTGACCTTAATATTCCTGTTAAAGATCTGGATCCCAAGTATTTGAATATTATTTTATATGGTTCCGGTGAAGAAAAGATAAAATTTCAATATACTAATCGCTTTGGTGATGTGAGGGTTTATGAAACTAGTTTTGAAGGTGCTATTCCTAGTCTACAAAGGCGATATATGGAAGCTCTTTCTGAAGGAGCTAAATCGGATATTGAACAATATATGACTACTAAACCCTGTCCAGAATGTCAGGGGGCTAGACTCAAACCTCATGTTTTAGCGGTTAAAATTTCGGGTAAAAATATTAACGATATAACTAATATGTCTATTAGAGAGGGAGCTGAATTTTTTAATACTCTAGAACTTACTGAACGGGAAACTTTAATCGCTCGCCAAGTACTTAAAGAAATTAAGGAAAGGTTAGGTTTTCTAATTAATGTTGGTTTAGATTATTTAAATTTATCTAGGGCCGCTGGCACTTTATCAGGGGGAGAAGCCCAAAGAATTAGGCTGGCGACTCAAATTGGTTCTAGTTTAATGGGTGTTTTATATATATTGGATGAACCAAGTATTGGATTGCATCAACGGGATAATGATCGCTTAATTCAGACTTTAAAGCACCTAAGGGATATAGGTAATACCTTAATTGTGGTAGAGCATGATGAAGATACTATGCTAGCATCCGACCATATTATTGATATTGGGCCAGGAGCAGGAGTGGCAGGAGGCCAGATAATAGCTCAAGGGGATGTGGAGGCAATAAAAAATAATCCCAATTCCATTACTGGACAATATCTTGTTGGGGCTAAAAAAATACCTATTCCTAAGATACGAAGGAAACCTAACGGGAAATGGATTAAAATCAAAGGCGCTAGAGAGAATAACCTTAAAAATATTAATGTGGATATTCCCCTGGGTGTATTTACCTGTGTGACTGGGGTCTCTGGCTCGGGTAAAAGTACTTTGGTAAATGAGATACTTCATAAAGGGTTAGTACAAAATCTTTATAAACAAGCCAAAGTTAAAGCAGGTAAACACGAAGAAATTCAAGGCATAGAATATTTGGACAAGGTAATTGATATAGATCAATCTCCCATAGGCAGGACTCCTCGTTCCAACCCTGCCACTTATACTTCAGTTTTTGATGATATTAGGGCGCTATATTCCCAAACCCCTGAAGCTAGAATGAGAGGTTATCAGCCTGGACGCTTTAGCTTTAATGTCAAAGGTGGGCGGTGTGAAGCTTGTCGCGGAGATGGAATAATTAAAATAGAGATGCATTTTTTACCAGATGTTTATGTACCTTGTGAGGTTTGTAAAGGTGCCAGATACAACCGGGAAACCCTAGAAATTAGATATAAAGGGAAATCAATTGCTCAAGTATTAGATATGACAGTTGATGAGGCTGCAGAGTTCTTCCAAAACATCCCGAAAATATATAGGAAATTAAAGACTCTACAGGATGTAGGATTGGGATATATTCGCATGGGTCAACCAGCGACCACCCTATCGGGGGGCGAAGCCCAAAGGATAAAATTGGCTACGGAGCTTTCCAGACGGAGTAATGGTAAGACCTTATATATCTTAGATGAACCGACTACAGGCTTGCATATTGCCGATATTGATAAATTACTAGGGGTATTAAATCGATTGGTGGAGGCAGGGGATAGTGTTTTAGTCATTGAGCATAATCTAGATGTGATTAAAACAGCCGACTATGTTATTGACCTAGGCCCTGAAGGTGGGGATCAGGGAGGAATGGTAGTGGCAAAAGGCACTCCTGAAGAAATAGTCGCAGTCGAAGCCTCCTATACAGGACAATATTTGAAGAGAGTATTGGAGAGATAAGTGGGCGAGGAAAATAGTTGAACAGTTTGTAAGTGTGTCGGCTTTAGGGTGATTCCCTGGTCAGTGTGGAAGTGGGTAAGCATTATGTCCAAAGGGGCATAGCTAACTGGTCAGCATTATAGCTCAAAGGTCTAGCTAATGAGTCAGCATTACGTCTTATATGTCTATCTGATAGGTCAGCATTATATCTTATAAGTCTAGCTATTAAGTCAGCATTCAAGCAGTAATGCTGTCATGCAGAATATCCCGATAGTTGTAATGCCGACATTCAGAATAGCTGGCGAGTCATAATGCAGACATGCAGAATAACTTATGAGTCGTCATGCTGACCTACAGAGTGGCCCATGAGCCATTGCACTGACTTGCAGAATATCGTTTTAGCTAATGGAGTGATTACATGACTTTGCAAGATAAAATACAAGCTTTACCCAATAGTCCCGGAGTTTATTTAATGAAGAATAAGGAAGATAAGATAATCTATGTGGGTAAGGCGGTTTCTTTAAAAAATAGAGTGAAGTCATATTTTCAAGCTAAGCCCCATGATTCAGCTAAAACTAGGGCTTTAGTTAAAAATATACAGGACATTGAATATATTCTTACTGATAGCGAATTGGAAGCTTTAATTTTAGAGTGTAATTTAATTAAGAAACATCGACCTAAATATAATATAAGTTTAAAGGATGATAAGACCTACCCTTATTTACGAATTACTAAGGAGGATTTTCCTCGAGTTCTAGTAACTCGTAAACTTATTAAAGATGGTTCTAAATATTTTGGCCCTTATACCAGCGTAACTAGTCTTAGGGAAACGGTAGAACTTCTTCAAAAGCTATTTCGTTTTCGAAATTGCAATCCAGGAACTTTTAATGCTAATAGAGCTTGTCTTAATGCTCATATTGAGCGGTGTTCTGCTCCTTGTGTGGGTAAAATCAGTAAAGCAGAATACAATGAAAATATTAAGCAAATCATTCTTTTCCTGGAGGGCAAGCAGGAGGATCTGGTCCAGAATCTAGAGCAAGAAATGCAAAAAGCGGCAGCAGAATTGAATTTTGAAAAGGCAGCTCTTCTCAGGGACCAAATCCAGAGTATTAAGCAGATAATGGAAAGGCAAAAGATTGTTTCTGAGGATAGTGTAGATCAGGATGTAATTGCTATGGCCAGAGGATTTAATGAATCCTGTGTCCAGATATTCTTTGTTCGCAATGGCAAAATAATCGGCAGAGAGAATTACTTCTTAAAAGGAACTGATGATACTGATAGAGCTGAAATCATTCAATCCTTTATAAAACAATACTATAATTCTCAAGATTTGATACCTGCCCAAATTCTTATAGAAACAGATATTCCCGAAGCAAAAATTCTTGAACAGTGGTTAACAAAAAAAAGAGGTTCTAGGGTCTACATCAATGTCCCCAAACGAGGTAAAAAGAAAGACTTAGTGGATTTGGTGGGCAGAAATGCTCTGGAAACCATGGAAAAAGCAGATTTAGATAGGCAACATAAAAAGGCAATGACTGAAGATGCAGTTATGGAACTTAAAAGGGAATTATCTTTAGAGAAAGTGCCTTTGCGTATTGAGTGCTATGATATTTCTAACACTCAAGGCACAGAAAGTGTTGGTTCAATGGTAGTCTTTGAAGAAGGAAGGCCCAAAAAGGAACATTATCGAAGATTTAAAATAAAAACAGTAGAAGGACCTAATGATTTTGCCAGTATATACGAAGTAGTTAGCAGAAGGTTTAAAAGAGCAGGGGAGGAACAAGGAGCATTTTCTAAGCTACCTGATTTAGTACTTATCGATGGTGGTAAAGGCCAACTAGAATACGCCAGAAAAGCCATGGTAGAGGAAGGCTATAGTGAGATACCTACTTATGCTATAGCTGAAAAAGAGGATTGGTTAATTACGCAGAACCATCGCGACCCCATTATTTTACCTCGTTCATCTAAAGCCCTTTACCTCTTACAAAGGATTAGGGATGAAGCCCATCGTTTTGCTATTACCTATCATCGTAGTCTACGGGGTAAAAGGAATTTAGCTTCAATTTTAAATGACATCCCAGGAGTGGGAGAAAATAGAAAGCAAAATCTTTTGAAACATTTTGGATCTTTTAAAAAGGTGCAAAAGGCCAGTGTAGAGGAACTCTTAGAAGTGCCAGGTATTAATAGAAAAGTAGCACAAAACATTTATGACTATTTAAGAAGTCATCAGGATTTAAAATTAAGGATGACAAACAATGATGAGGATTACAACCCAAAGATATAATGGAGTAATATTTTATTAAGAGTTTCATTAGATGAGCTAGGGAAAAAATAAAAAAATTTTAGTGGGGGTGTTATTATGAAGGGTTGGATTGTTCGCTGGATACTAAATGGTATTGCTCTTTTACTAACTGCTTCATTAATTAGTGGAATTGAGCTAAGTGGTTTTTTTGCCGCTTTGTTTGCTGCCTTTATTCTTGGAATTGTAAACGCTATTATAAGGCCAGTGATACTCTTATTAACTTTACCTATTAATATTATTACCCTAGGAGTTTTTACCATAGTAGTCAATGGTTTTATGCTAAAAATCACCAGTACGGTAGTCAATGGCTTTACGGTTACTGGGTTTTGGTCTGCAACCATAGGTGCCCTAATGCTATCTATTTTTAGTGGCATATTAAACGCTTTGGTGAAAGACTGATTAAGTGTGT
>JAAZJU010000152.1 GCA_012800195.1 Clostridia bacterium | reverse complement strand
TGCCACAATCAGTATTGGATGAAATTTTGCAGGTTGAGCAAGTGGTTGATGTACGCTTTGTGGAGCCGATTTAAATACAACATAATGGGGTCAGGCATGGGAATGCTTGACCCCATTAAAAGCAAAGGAGAAATGATATGAAAACATTAAATTATGTTCAAGATTTAATAAAAGAAGCGGAAAAAAGAAAGGTAAAGATTTCAACAATTGTTAAAGAATATGAAGCCCAAAAACGAGAAACAGAAATCAAAGAAATAGAAAAGGAAATGCTAAAACAATGGCAAGTTATGAAGGAATCTATAAATACAGGTTTAAAAGAAGTAAGAAGGTCAATGGGTGGATTAATTGGCGGAGAAGGGAAAAAACTACAGGATTATTTAGTAAAGAGTAATACTTTAGCTGGTGAAAAAATAAATTTAGCTGTAGCTAGAGCTTTAGCTGTAGCGGAAGTAAATGCTTCAATGGGTAAAATTGTAGCTGCTCCCACAGGTGGATCCTGTGGCATAATTCCTGGTGCCCTAGTTACTGTACAAGAGGAACTAGGTCTCGAAGATGAGGTTTTAGTAGATGCTCTTTTTACAGCAGCAGGTATAGGTATAGTAATTGCCAAAAATGCAAGTATCTCTGGAGCCCAAGGAGGCTGTCAAGCGGAATGTGGGGCTGCTGCAGGTATGGCTGCAGCAGCTTGTGTAGAATTAGCAGGAGGAAGTCCTAGCATGGCTGGGCATAGTTGTGGAATAGCGTTAAAAAATATCTTAGGTTTGGTATGTGATCCAGTTGCAGGATTGGTAGAGGTTCCTTGTGCCAAAAGAAATGCTATGGGTGTATCTCTAGCTTTGGTTAGTGCAGACATGGCTTTAGCTGGTATAGAAAGTGTGATTCCCGTAGATGAAGTAATTATTGCCATGGGTCAAGTGGGCGAAAACTTACCAGAAACATTAAGGGAAACTGCCAAAGGGGGATTAGCTGTATCAGATACAGGGAAGAAAATTGCTGAAAGTTATAAACAGGAAAAATAACGAGTTAAAGGTCAAAAAAATATTGTGGTATAGGGAGGAATATATTAATATATATAGTATATCTTGTTTAGTGTAAAAACACTAAATATGAGTCACAATTTGGTGGGTGGTGAGAATTATACAGCTTAATTTGCGGCAAGAAGCAATAATAAGCATTGTAAAGGAAAAAGGACCTATTACCGGGGAACAGATAGCCAATGAACTCAATCTGACTCGAGCTTCTTTAAGACCAGATCTTGCCTTTTTGGTTCAAATAGGTTACTTAGGGGCCAGACCTAGGGTAGGATATTACTATTCTGAAAGACCAAGATATAGTAATTTGGTTGAGGAAATTAATAAGCTTAAGGTCAAGGATTTCAAATCAGTTCCCGCAGTAATATCTGAGAAAACTTCCGTTTACGACGCTATTGTTGCTCTTTTTGTCCATGATGTTGGTACCTTATTTGTGGTAAGTGAAACTAGCATATTAGCGGGGGTTATTTCTAGGAAAGATTTATTAAAAACAGCTATGGGTAAGTTAGATATAAACAACCTACCAGTAGGAGTAATCATGACTAGGATGCCAAATATCATTACTACAACACCCGAGGAAAGCCTTGTGTCTGCTGCTCAGAAAATTATAGAACACGAGGTTGATGCGCTACCAGTTGTTCGGCCTATGGAAGAAAAGTTGGAGGTAATAGGGAGGATAACAAAAAGTACTATTACCAAAGCCTTTGTTGAAATAGGCCTTGGAAGAATAGGTGAGGGAGGTAGTCAGTATTAGTAAGGAAAAGCTAATAATTTATGTTATTTCTGACTCATTAGGGGAAACAGCAGAATTTGTTACTAGAGCTGCTATCAGCCAATTTAATGGTGGGCGTGCAGAATTCAGAAGAATCCCCTATGTAAATGACAAGGAAAGTTTATTAGATGTAATTGAAGAGGCTAGTCAATACAATAGTTTAATCGCCTACACTTTAGTTATAAAGGAGTTAAGGGAAATTATTGAAATAGAGGCTGCCCAAAGAAATCTTCTCACCATTGATATTCTAGGACCAATGTTAAAAACTATTGGTTCAATCATCGGTTTGGAACCAAGAGGGGAAGCGGGAAGCTTACACAAACTAGATGAAGAATATTTTCGCAAAGTGGAAGCAGTAGAGTTTGCTGTAAAATATGATGATGGCAAAGATCCTCGGGGTATTATTTACGCTGATATAGTGTTGATTGGTGTTTCTAGGACTTCAAAAACTCCCCTTTGTATGTACTTGGCTCATAAAAGACTTAAAGCTGCTAATGTACCTTTAGTACCGGAAGTAAATCCTCCCGATGAATTATTTAATTTGCCTCATAATAAGATTGTTGGTTTAACTATTAAGCCACATATCCTAAATGAAATTCGGCAAGAAAGACTAAGGGCCCTAGGATTGGTAAGTAGTGCAGAATATGCTAGCATGGAGCGGATTTTAAGGGAACTTGAGTACGCTGAGAGATTAATGAAAAGACTAGGTTGTCCTATTATAGATGTATCCAACAAAGCAGTTGAAGAAACAGCGGGCAAGATTTTACAATTATATTACCGAGGTGATCGCAATGTCAAATAAAAGCTATGTGTATTTATTCCAGGAAGGCAAAAAAGAAATGAAAAATCTACTTGGAGGGAAAGGTTCAAACTTAGCTGAAATGACTTTAATTGGTCTGCCAGTACCTCCAGGCTTAACTATAACAACAGAAGCTTGTAATGACTATTTTAAAAATAATTCCAACCTACCAGATACTTTAGAGGAACAGCTTTGGGAAAAGCTGCAAAAGGTAGAAGAAGCCACTGGTAAAAAATTTGGCGATCGGGAGCAACCTTTATTAGTATCTGTAAGATCTGGAGCGGTCATCTCCATGCCAGGAATGATGGATACAATTTTAAACCTTGGCTTAAATGACGAAACTGTTCAAGGTTTAAGCAAAAATACCAATGATGAGCGTTTTGCTTTAGACTGTTATCGCCGTTTTATCCAAATGTTTGGCGATGTAGTTATGGGTATAGAACATTTTGAATTTGAAACTCTGTTAGAAAAACATAAAAATATAGCTAAAGTAACCTTAGATAATGAAATTCCTGTGGAAACATTAAAGAATATTATCAAGGATTATAAAGGTTTAGTTAAAAAATTTACTGGCAATGATTTTCCTCAAGACCCAGTTCAACAGTTAATATTGGCTATTGAAGCGGTCTTTAATTCCTGGAATACCCCTCGAGCCCAAATTTATCGGGAAATTAATAAAATTCCAGACGATTTAGGCACAGCGGTAAATGTGCAATCCATGGTTTTTGGTAACATGGGTGATACCAGTGGAACAGGTGTAGCCTTTACAAGGAATCCTTCCACCGGTGAGAAAAAATTATATGGTGAATATTTAATTAACGCTCAAGGGGAGGATGTTGTTTCTGGGATTAGGACACCTCAGCCTATTGCTAAATTGGAAGAGGAGTTACCTGAAGTATATGAACAATTTGTAAATATTGCCAATCTTTTAGAAGCCCATTACAAGGATATGCAAGATATTGAATTTACCATTGAAAACAAAAAACTTTATATGCTTCAAACTCGTAATGGCAAGAGAACAACTAATGCAGCGGTTAAAATAGCTGTTGATATGGTAGATGAAGGGGTTATTAGTAAAGAAGAAGCTATTATAAGAATTGAACCCAGTCAATTAGATCAATTATTACATCCTAGTATCGACCCTAATGCCAAATTGAATGTTGTTGCTAAAGGATTACCTGCGTCTCCAGGAGCTGCCTTCGGTCAGGTAGTATTTAATGCTGATGAAGCCGCGGCTTTAGAGAAAGAGGGTAAAGCTTTAATTCTTGTTAGAACAGAAACTACCCCCGATGATATCCATGGCATTATTGCCGCCAAAGGTATCTTAACCAGCCGTGGTGGTATGACCAGCCATGCCGCTGTTGTAGCTAGAGGTATGGGAAAACCCTGTGTTTGTGGATGTGAAGCCTTAAAAATAGATTATGCTAACCAACAAATTGTTATCGGTGAGCAAGTTATAAAGGGTGGAGATGTAGTTTCCATAGATGGTTCTACTGGTAGAGTAATTATTGGTGAAGTACCATTAATTGATCCTGAACTTAGCCCCAGTTTCCAAAAATTATTAACTTGGGCAGATGAGATTAAATCTCTAGGTGTTAGAGCCAATGCTGATAATCCTGAAGATGCACTAAAAGCTAGAGAATTTGGTGCTCATGGAATAGGATTATGTCGTACCGAGCATATGTTTATGGCTAAAGATAGAATACCCATGGTTCAAGAAATGATTTTATCCGATAATCTAGAGGAGCGGGAGATAGCCTTAAATAAACTTTTACCTCTTCAACAAAATGATTTTTATGGCATCTTAAAAGCCATGGATGGCTTTGCTGTTACCATTAGACTTTTAGATCCACCTTTACATGAATTTTTACCTAATGCCGAAGAACTAGCTGTAAAGATTGTGGAGATGAAGCATCAAGGAGCAAGTAAAGAAGAAATCAGAGCAAAAGAGTTGCTACTGCGTAAAGTTAGGTCCTTAGCAGAATTGAACCCCATGCTTGGGCATAGAGGTTGTCGCTTAGGAATATCTTACCCTGAAATATACAGAATGCAGGCTAGAGCTATCTTCCTAGCTACAGCCCAACTAGTACAGGAAGGGTATCAAGTACATCCTGAGGTAGAGGTTCCCCTAGTAATTGATGCTGCTGAACTTTGCATCTTAAGAAAAGAAATTGAACAGGTTGCTAAAGAAGTAGAAGAAGAAACACAAGTTAAGTTTGAATACACCATAGGTACTATGATTGAATTACCAAGAGCTTGTTTAACAGCTACTGAAGTTGCTGAACATGCAGATTTCTTCTCCTTTGGAACCAATGATTTAACTCAAACAACCTTAGGATTTAGTAGGGATGATGCTGAAGGTAAATTTATGAGTGATTATCTTCAACATAAAATCCTTAAGGATAATCCTTTTGCTGTGCTAGACAGAAATGGTGTAGGTAAATTAGTTGAAATTGCTGTTCAGGGTGGAAGATCCGTAAAGAATGATTTATTAATTGGTATTTGTGGTGAGCATGGTGGCGAACCTAGCTCTATAGAATTTTTCCATATGAGTGGATTAGATTTTGTTAGTTGTTCACCCTTTAGAGTACCCATTGCACGTTTAGCCGCCGCCCAAGC
>JAAZJU010000016.1 GCA_012800195.1 Clostridia bacterium | reverse complement strand
AGGTTGTGGCTCTCAAAGAAAAAGAAAGAACTAATGAGAAGCTAAACTGTGGCAAATGGTTATACAAGCTACATCTACAGGAAGATAAAGGTAAACAGGAGAAGCTCTTATGTCCCTAATGGTTAAATATTGGGCTCAACAATCAGACTAATCTAGGATAGTTGGTGAAAGTTTTGCCACTATCCTTTTTATTTTAAAAATTTTTTTGAAATATTTAGCAGGATTTTGTAAAATAAAGTGGAAATTGGTAAAAGAAAATTTTATATTGGGCAAAGCATCTGAAAGGATGTGACGCAAAGCTAAAGGGTCTAAAGTGGATTGCCACCATGACAGCCAGCTGCCATAATAGTAAGCTATTATGTCTATTTGCTTATTAATCTTTCTAAATTTCTGAAACAAGCTTAATAAGTATTGCTTTTATGGTGCCCTTTAATTTAATAATGAGGGCACTTTTTTTAGGGTAATTTTGATAAAGAAGGAGGGGTAAAAATCATGGACAGTAAAGAAATGGAATTATGTGAAAAAGAGCGAAAATATCTTTATACGGTCCTAAAAGCCCAAAGCATCCCAGAATTAAAAATAAGGCTAATTATAGCTAAAATTTTATGTATCTTGCAGATCCAGAATTATATAAAAATAAAGGGGAGTGAAAGCGGCAACTAATAAAATAGAACTAGCTTCAGGTGGAGTTGCCTTTTAATTTAATGAATAGAGAAGAGAGTTTATATGATAAAAATTTAACTTGTTTATATTGTGGTCATAAATTTAAAAGCAAGCAAGTTCTTTCCCGTAAGGCCATAGTAAGTAAAAAAGATGAGGATATGTGTCATTATTATGAAGGAGAAAATCCTTACTTTTATGATGCTTTTGTTTGTCCTAACTGTGGCTTTGCCTTTACCAGTAGTTTTAAAAAGTTAAATAAAATAGCCATGGAAGAATTAGAAGATAAATACCTTAATAAAATAGAAATACCTCAAAACCTAGGAGGACCAAGGGACATTAAGCAGGCTGAAAAAAGTTATAAGCTGGCTCTTTTATGTGGAACTATCACTAAGCAAAAGGACTTAGCTTTAGCTCAGATTTGTTTAAGAATAGCCTGGTTAAATCGTTATCAAGAAAATAAGGAAGAAGAAAATAGATTTTTAGAAAATGCCTTAAAGCTATATACTAAAGCCTATGAAACAGAGAATTTAGATGCAAATCCTGCTAACAGAGATTTAATACTGTATTTAATCGGCGAATTAAATGGTAGACTAGGTAATATTGAAGAAACCCGGAAGTGGTTTAGTATTATAATTGGCAATAGGCAGTCAGACAAAGCTATTCTCAATCTTACCCGAGAGAGATGGTTAGACTATAAGTATGAACAAGCTACATAAAGATATTAGAGGGAAAATTCAGATAATGTCGAATATGTAGATTAAATACAGATAGGGGGGAGTTTAGGTGCAATTAAAAAACTGTTCTGAGTGTGGTAGGATTTTTGCTTACATTAATGTCAATCTCTGTCCATCTTGTCTACAAGCTGAAGAAGAAGAATTTCAAAAAGTCAAAGAGTACCTGTATAAGAATCCTCAGACAGGGGTGTATGATTTAGCCGAGGCTACCCAAGTTGCAGAACACAAAATATTAAGGTGGTTAAAAATGGGAAGACTAGAGGGTAAAAAATTTGCAGCTCTGGCTTATCCCTGTGAAAGCTGTGGTAGAAATATTCAAGAAGGGCGTTTTTGCCTAAGCTGTTCCAATAAATTAGCCCAAGGTTTTTTAAAGGCAACTACCCCTGAAAAAGAAGATGATGATAAAAGAAGTAAACCTAAATTCCATACTCGTTAGTAAAACCTTAGAAAAAGTCTAAAGAAAATAAACACCTAACCGATATAATTGGTAAGGTGTTTTTGTTTTTGAAAGGTGGAATTATATATGAAAATTCATAACATACCAGGAGTAATGAAAGCTTACAATCAAAAAAAGGTGCATTCTACTCACAAGCCGGAGAGTATTGGTAAAAAAGATGAAATGTCTATTTCCAATGAAGCTCAGGTAATGAGTAAAATTATGCAACGAGTTAAGGAAACTCCTGACATCAGAGAAGAAAGAGTCAATGAACTTAAACAACAAATTAAACAAGGAACCTATTCCGTATCTGCTGATAATGTAGCAGAAAAATTATTAAAGGGTGCTTTATTTAGTAAGAAGGCTTGAACAGTCTGATTAAAGGTGGTGGCAACTATGCAGGAATTTCTTGAGATACTAGAGCAACAGGTGGATGGATATAAAAAATTATTAAAAATAGCTGAAGAAAAACAAATTATACTTATTGGTAATGATATTAATCAACTAGACCAATTAAATAAAAATGAACAAAAACTTTTACTACAATTAACTAAACTGGAGAATCATAGGCTGCAGATAGTGCAAAATCTAGAAGGACAGTTTGGTAATCCAGGCGTAACAAGGTCTCTAAAAGAAATAGCTGAAAGTGCCCCTGAACCCTACCAAAGCCCCTTAAACAAAATATATAAAGAACTAAATGAGCTTGTTGCCAAGTTAGATAAGGTAAATCAAGAAAATGCTGGTTTAATTCAACAAGCCTTAAAATATGTGAATTTTGCTATGGATACTTTTGCTAAGGATGAACGGGAAGTAACCTATAGCCCAGGAGAACAGACTCCGAAAAATGAAGGTAGAATTTTTGATCAAAAAGCCTAAGAGGAGAAGTAGCAATTATGAGTACTTTTTTTGGATTAAATATAGGGGTTCGGGGGATGAGTGCCCAGCAAAGAGCCCTAGAAGTAACAGGACACAATATTGCTAATGCCAATACCAAAGGCTTTACCCGCCAAGAGGCTGTGATGGCTACAACTATACCCATTAAAACCAACCAAGGTTTTATCGGTACAGGGGTAGAAATATCCACTATTCGGCGTATTCGG
Organism: Clostridia bacterium; assembly: GCA_012800195.1. Taxonomy (GTDB): domain Bacteria; phylum Bacillota; class Peptococcia; order Peptococcales; family BICA1-8; genus JAAZJU01. The sequence goes on along the minus strand of JAAZJU010000016.1, from coordinate 845 downwards.
GATGACTATTTAGATTTACAGGTTCGCACCGAAAATAAAGCCATGGGTTATTGGGATTTTAAAAGTGATATTTTAAATAAGGTAGAAGTGGTCTTTAATGAACCCTCTGATGCTGGACTGCGAAGTGCTCTAGATCATTTCTGGAGTTCTTGGGAGGACTTAAGTCGTAAGCCAGAGAGTGCTGCTGTCCGAACCACTGTTATTGAGACTGCCCGGGCTGTGGTAGAAACTTTTACCCATATGGAGAGACAACTCACCGAACTACGGGGGGATATTGATGAAACCATCAATGTCTATACCAATGAATTAAATGCTATTGCTCGACAGATCCGGGATCTTAATTACACCATAGTTAAAGCCGAAGGGGAAGGCCACAAGGCTAATGACCTACGGGATCAGCGGGATTTACTTTTGGATGAAATGTCCCAGATTGTGGATATAGATGTGGTGGAAAGCAGTAATGGGGCAGTGGCTGTTACCATAGGTGGTAGAGCCATTGTTAATGGTAATGTAGTTAACGAACTTACTATTAAAAAGGATCTAGCCAATGATGGCTATTCCACGGTAACTTGGTCTGACGGAGCAGAAATTAAGATGCGCCCAGCTGGTGGTAAGCTCAAGGCTATGTTTGAAGCTAGGGATGAATTACTAAAGGATAAATATTTAGCCCAATTAGACGCTATGGCTAAGAGCCTAGCGGAAGCTTTAAATACTGTGCACAGTTCAGGCTATCATATTGCAGAAGGCAAGGATCAAGGGGGAATACCTTTCTTTGTAGTTACCGATCCAACCTCTGACTTTTCAGCTAGAAATATAGCTATTAATCAAGACTTGGTGGATGATGT
>JAAZJU010000151.1 GCA_012800195.1 Clostridia bacterium | reverse complement strand
GGTGCTCATGGAACATTAATGCCGAAAGTAGTTCAATTATTAAAAGAACAAGGTGCTAACGATAAACTAGTTATAGGTGGAGGAGTTATCCCCGATGATGATATTCCTGCTTTAATAGAGGCTGGTATTGCTGCCGTATATACTCCAGGAACTTCAACTTCTGAACCAATTGAATTTATCAAAGCTAACATAAAGAATTAACAGGGCATATGGCTAAGTTGAGCTAGTAAACGAAGGGGATGAGTTTTAGACAAAAGAAGAGCATGATAATTTTGCCTAGATTATCATGCTCTTCTTAGTTTTAAACATAGGCTTGGCTAGTTTTACCTTCGTATTTTCGACTTAGAGCCACGAGCAAATACACCAAAGGAGTATCTAAAATAGCTACTATGGCTTTAAAAGCATATTGAGTAAAGATTAGAGTAATTAGAGCATTGAGAGGCATAGTACCATAGAAGGCTATAGTTATAAAAATGCTAGTATCTACAAGCTGACTAGTTAAGGTGGAAGCATTATTCCTTAACCATAATTTTTTTCCATTATATCTGTCTCTTAATTTATGAAAAATATGCACATCTATATTTTGACTGGCCAAATAGGCTAAAAGACTGGCCATTATAATGCGGAAACCACCGCTAAGAATAGTCTCATATTCACTTTGAAATTCAAAAAAAGGAGCAGGGGGTAATTTGATAGAGATAAATATAAAAATGCTGGCTATCAATTGAGTGAAAAAACCAGCTTTTACAGTTCTTTGGGCTGCCTCTTTACCATAAACTTCACCAATAACATCAGTTAGGGGATAGGTAAATACATAAACAATTACTGCTGCCGGAAGAATAAAAATTCCCCCGATATCGAAGAGCTTAACACTGATAATGTTAGATAATAGTAAAAGACCAACAAATAAAGAGTTTAAATATAAGAGCAATGCTATCATCCTTTCTGCTAACTAAAAAAGAAAAAACCATATCCTAAGGATATAGTTCAACTTCCCTAGTTTTTTTAAAGAGGGTTTGCTATTACCTCTCGGACCACAATAAATGTAGCCCTCTATGAACTTAATTTAACTATAATATAAACAAAAGGAATATTCAAGCCTGGTTGGGATGATTCTCAAAAGTCTGCATGTCAGTGGGCAAGTGGGTCAGTGAGCGAGTGGGCGAGGAAAAAAGTGGAAGAGTTGAGGTGGTACTCTGCTTATTAGGAGCTGAGCGACGCAGTAAGCAGTTAGTAGCACCCATGCAAGGACTGCCCAAGAAGACGAGTGATAACGAAGTCTGATTGGTTGTAGTCTACTGCTGAAACAGTGAAATGGTACTGCTAGAAATGTAGGACATAATGCTTTAAGTGTGTAAGCATTATAACTCAAGGGTCTAGCTAGTAGGTCAGCATTACGTCTTATACGTCTAGCTGGCTGGTCGGCATGTAAGCTTAAATGCTGGCAAATAGACTATCCCATTAGTTATAAGGCTAACATGCAGAATAGCATATAAGTAGTTTTAAAACGCGCCCGCGAAAAAACGAAACAACTAATTTACATATATTTTTTTCAGCAAAATGGCTATCCTAACTTTAATTACTATTTATCTAGGTAGGGGGTATCTACAGAATGGAATATGGTTGTCCCGTTTGTAATGGCCTAATAACTTTCACTGAGGACTGTAATAAATGCAAACAAACCATGGAGGATTTAGGTCGGATTGAAGACTTTTATACACCCTATAGTCCCTATGAGGAACAGGATGATTTAGCTATTTTACAAGAATCAACCCATAACTGTATACATGTTTTTCATTGTTTTGAATGTAATAATGACCAACAAATTTTGATACCATTACAAGAAATGCCATTTTAATTTTTAGCCAGGAATCTCCAGAAATCCAATAATATATGTATTTAACTTGACGCCATGGGGGTCAAGTTTTATTTCTTTTTAGCCTGTGTATGAAGGACTTATTATAGGTTTTGTCGAAATTAACTAGTTGGATTGAGGAAAAATAAGGGTGAAAACATGGAAACAGCAAAGGGAGCCCCTCAGAGTAAATCTAGAGGGAGGACAAATAAAAAAAAGCAAAACTTGTACAAATTTATTTTTGTATTGGTCTTACTATGGTTTGTAGGAAACAGCATAGTAAAACTAGCTCAGGGTTTGTTTATAGATACAGAAGTTGTTAGAGCGGGGGTAATCGAAAATAGTCAAAAACTTACAGCTTATCTTTTAAGAGATGAAATTATTGTTAGCGCCCCAGTCACTGGAAAAATAACAGGGAAGGTTCAGCCTGGAGAAAGGGTGAGCAAAGATAAAGAATTGTTCCGAGTGGACACAGCCACTGGTTCAGGATTAGACACTTTAAAAACATTAACTGTCACAGCTCCTAAAGCAGGGGTAGTATCCTATGTCTTGGATGGGATGGAGCAATTTTTCCAACCCAATATGCTCCAAGAGCTAGATATAAATAAAATTGAACAGTTGACCCCCCAATATACTGACAACTCCAATTTAGATATGGTTAAAAAAGGGAAACAATTCTGCAAAATAGTCAATAATCTTGAGGGAATACAGCTATATTTAGAATTTCCCTTAAGCTTATTCGAAGAACCTTTACAAAAGGGAAAGCTGCTTAGATTAAATTTCCCTCAACTTTCCAAGGAAATCTATGCACCCATTATTGATTTAAAAGGTTTAGGAGATAGAGCTCAAGTATTGGTAAATATCCCTGATATGTGGTATAGCTTAATAAATACCCGAACTGTTGATGTTGAACTGATAGTGGACAGGCAGGAAGGGATATTAGTTCCTAAAAAGTCTTTAGTACAGAAAGAAACTGGAGAAATCGGAGTGTTCTGGTTACGGAAAGGTTTTGTATTTTGGCAGGATATTGAGGTTATTGCAGAAAAAGGAGATAAAGTAGTAATCAAGGGTCTAGAACCTTTAACGGAAATTATCTTAACTCCTCAATTGGTAAAGGAAGGACAACATATTGGAGGTGGTCTCTTTGGATATAGCCGCTAATTTAGAAAGAATTAATGTTGAGATACAGACCGCCCTTTTAAAGGCTAAGAACCCAAAAGAAAAGGTCATGTTGGTGCCAGTAACTAAGAACAGAAGTATTTCTGAAATTAATAAAGTTATTGCCGCAGGTTATCAGGTCCTGGGAGAAAATCGAGTCCAGGAATTACAAGAGAAATTCCCACAGGTTCCCACTAATATTGAATGGCATTTAATCGGGCATCTGCAGAGGAATAAGGTAAAATATATTACTGATAAGGTTAGGCTAATTCATTCTCTAGATAGTTATAAATTAGCCTTAGAAATAAATAGAAGAATGCAACCCCAGAATAGACCTATGAATTGTTTGATTCAGGTCAATGTGGCGATGGAAAAAAATAAACATGGGTTAGAGATGCAAGAGGTTATTCCTTTTTTGGAGGAAGTTTCTCTCTTACCTTTTCTTAAGATTAAAGGTTTAATGACCATTGCACCTCAGGTGGATGATCCGGAAGAGGTGAGGCCAATTTTTAGAGAATTGGCAAAACTATTTGCCAGTCTGAAAAAGAAAGACTTACCTAATGTGGAGATGGATTTTTTGTCCATGGGTATGACTAATGATTTTTCAGTTGCTGTTGAAGAAGGCGCTAATATAGTACGAATTGGTAGTGCAATTTTCGGACCGAGATAAGGGGAGATTAAGATGAGTATGTGGGATAAATTTTTGAATTTCATGGGTTTTACGGAACCAGAAGAAGTGGAGGAAGAACTTCAAGAAAACCCTTTTGAGGAGGGTATGCCAAAGAAAAGAGGACGGTTAGTAGCATTACCCAATTCCAAGGATAATGTTAAAGTAATGGTTGTCGAACCCACCAATTTTGATGAAGCCCAAGTAATTGCTGACAATCTAAAAAACAGACAGGCTGTGATTGTTAATCTAGAAAGTGCTGATTATCAATTGGCTAAAAGGATTATTGACTTTGTTGGTGGTACAACCTATGCCATTGATGGTACAATGCAAAAAATAGGTCAAGGTATAATCCTAGCAGTTCCTCCTAATGTGGATATTAATAGTGAATTAACACAAAATTATGTAGAGGAACAGGAGGAAGTCTTTTCCTGGGTATCAAAGTTTGCTAAGAAAGGGGAAAGATTTTAAATGGCCTTTAAGTTAGGTTTTATTGGTGCTGGTGCTATGGCCGAGGCCATTTTAAAGGGTGTTCTCCAGGCAAAACTTTATCAGCCTCAAGAGATGCTAATTTCTGATATAAACCTGGTAAGATTAAAAGAACTTCATCAAAATTTAGGAGTTGCTATTGCTGCTAATAATAAAGAAGTAATTAATGAATGCCCAGTAATTTTATTGGCAGTTAAACCCCAGCAGATTTCAGAGGTTCTATCTCAGGAAAAAGAAAGTATTATTTTAGGCAAGGTCTTAATATCTATTGCCGCAGGAATAAAAACAGAATCCATAGAGAAAATTGTAGGGAATATTTCGGTAATTAGGGTTATGCCTAATACTCCCGCTTTAGTTGGTGCAGGCATGTCTGCCCTTTGTAAAGGCCTATATGCAAAAGAAGAGGACTTAAATGTGGCTACAGATATTTTCGCTTCCGTAGGGGAGACAGTAGTTGTCGAGGAAAAACTAATGGATGCTGTAACCGCAGTAAGTGGCAGTGGACCAGCTTATGCCTATCAATTTATTGAAGCTATGGCTGATGGTGGTGTACAGGTTGGTTTACCCCGTCCCATCGCTTATAAACTTGCTGCTCAAACCATGATTGGGGCAGGACTAATGGTCTTAGAAACGGGAATGCATCCTGGACATTTAAAGGATATGGTTACCTCCCCTGGGGGAACAACCATTAAGGCAGTTAATGTATTGGAAAAGGCTGGGGTGCGTGGAACGATAATGGATGCTGTGGAAGCAGCTTATCTATGGTCCCAAAAGCTGGGTAATGAAAAGAACTAATGAGGTGTTTAAATGATTTTTTTATTTGACTTAGTAGAAATAGCTTTTAATGTTATGTATTGGTTAATTATTATCAGAGTACTTCTTTCTTGGATTAGACATGATCCCTATAATCCTATTTTTAGGTTTATTTACGAAAGTACGGAACTTGTTTTAGGCCCCATTAGAAGGTATCTGCCATTAGTTTTCATGGGTATAGATTTTTCACCAATTGTAGCTATATTTTTATTACAGGCTCTAGAATCACTCGTTTTTAGATTATTGGTTAATATTATTTTTTAGGGTGATTTTAATTGGAAACAACGGACCTTAAAGATTTTCAAAAAAGATTAGCGGATAAGGTAGGACAAGTATTAGTAAAACACAGGGAAGAAGTTACGGATTTTCTAGATCCTTTCCTTCTTAATGTTGCTTTTAAATATCTAGTTAAAATCCCTGATATAAAATTTGCCAGCTTTGGTGGATCTAAAGATACCGAACGAAGAAGAATTGTTATTTGTCCTGAATATTTGGAACCAGAGTTTAATATGGCTAAAATTACTATCCTAGAACTAACAGGAAATATTGATTATATTAAAATTAACCATGGTGATTGTTTAGGATCCTTATTAGGTCAAGGATTAAAAAGGGAAAAGGTGGGGGATATTTACCCAACGGAGAGGGGTTTTATTGCTATTCTTAGCAATGAAGTGGCTCAATTTATTCTCGTACATCCTCCTCAGCTTAAGGGTCTTTCCTTAACCCCCCAAATACTTGAGGCTGACAATTGGCAGCCTCCTTTCAAACCAGGGAAAACAATAAAAACTAGTGTAGCCTCTCTGAGATTAGATGCTTTGGTCGCCAGCGGATTTGGCCTATCTCGAACCAAGGTAATTGGCGATATCAAGGGAGGGAAGGTAAAGGTAAATTGGCAAGAGATTAATAATATATCATTCCAATGTAAGGAAAAGGATGTAATATCCTTTCGGGGTCAAGGAAGAGTGGTTATTGCCCAAATTGGGGGTGAAACTCGAAAGGGTAGAATAGCAGTAGAATTATTAAGATTTAAGTAGTTCTATTTTTTCTACTTATTAAAAGGAGGGCTAAGATGTTAACACCACTGGATATCCATAATAAAGAATTCAAAAGGGCAATGCGTGGCTATGAGATGAACGATGTAGATGATTTTTTGGATGAAGTAATTAAGGATTATGAGCAAATTTATAAAGAAAATTTAAATCTTAAGGAGCAAATTGAAGAGTTTAAGGATGATATAGCTCGTTATCGTGATTTGGAAGATACTTTACATAATACTTTGATTTTAGCTCAACAAACTGCAGAGGATGTTAGACAAAATGCAGAAAAAGAAGCAGAATTAATCATAGCTAATGCCCGTCATAAAGGAGAAGCAATTATTACAGAATATAAAGAAAAAGTAATTGAATTACAAAATGAATATCGGGATCTCCAGAAAAAGTTTTATCAATTTAAGGCTCAATATAAAAGCTTTCTTATGGCCCAATTGGAATTGATTGAAGAAAATTATTATAATCAAAGTACTGATAGGGAGCTGACTAAAGAAGTTGTTGGAAATAAAGGAGAATGAAGAGGGAATTTTTATAAAAATTAGAGTTCAGCCTAAAGCTAGTAAAAATGAAATAAAGGGCTTGCAGGGTGATGCTTTAAAGGTTAGATTAACTGCACCTCCTGTGGAGGGGGCTGCCAATCAGGCCTGTATAGATTTTTTTGCAAAATTATGTAATATTCCTAGATTAAGAGTAGAAATAGTTAGTGGTTTGACAGGGAGAAATAAAACTGTTTTTATTAGAGGGATGCAAAAAGAGGATTTTTGTTCTATAATAAAGGAATATGTTTAACTTAATTAAGGGGTTAGAATAAATGAAAACAGTTATTTTATCCGCATTCCCACAGGAAACTCAGTTTATTAAGGATGCGTTATTTGAATTACAAGAGTATAAATCCGATAAATTCACTTGGTATAAAGGTAAGTTTTATACCAAGGATTTATTATTAGTGGAGATTGATGGTAATACTGATATTGGAGCTCTGATAGAGTTATTATCAGCCCAGACGGAAATTGGGATGATTATTTCCATTGGCTTAGGACGACCTTTAAATGATAAACTTCGTTCTGGCGATGTTTTAATCACTGATTTACCTGTGGGTAGTTGTGAAAAAGCCATTGATCTTTTCTTAGGCCAAACTGAAGATATTAATGAAATTCCTTTAAGGATCTTTGTAGGGCAAATTCAATATGAATATTTAGCAAATCAAGAAGATGATGTTTTAGCTTGTTTAGATAAAGAAGGGTCCAAAGTCATTGAGACTCTTAAAGAACAAAGGATGCCCGCCTTATTACTTCGGGTAATCACTCCTAATGGGGATGAGAATGATTTAGAAATTGAAAATCGCTTAAGAATTGCTCAAAAGCTATTAATGTTACTAAAAAAATCTGTAGAACTAACAAGTTGACAATTGAAGTCAACTGATTTAGTATTATTCTTAAATTAAAAATGATGAAACTATGATTGGGAGAGTACTTTAGAAACCTTAAGCCAAGCGAATCTGGGATGGTGAGAGCCAGATCTTAAATTTTAAGGGAAAATCACCCAGGAGTTATTTGTATGAAATTAAGTAATGCAAATCGGTTGGTAATCGTTAAAAACCATCAAGTGATATAAAGGTGTTTTCTTAACTCTGGGCTTTTAATAAGATAACAACTTTTATTATTAGGGTGGTACCGCGGGAAAACCTCTCGTCCCTTAAGGGATGAGAGGTTTTTTATATATTGTTAATCAGTGTCATTCTAAACCCAGTAAAGAATCTAAAGACCTGAGATCCTTCGCCAAAGCTCAGGATGACTTTAAACCTATAATTTTTAAACAAAATTCAAGAGGTGAAATAAATGGAAAAATTAGATTATGGCAAAACATTAAATTTACCCCAAACAGATTTCCCAATGCGGGGCAATTTGCCTAAGAAAGAACCAGAAATCTTGGGTAAATGGGAAGAAATGGATATTTATAAAAAGGTCCAAGAAGCCAATAAAGGCAATAAGAAATTTGTGTTACACGATGGTCCTCCCTATGCTAACGGGGATATTCACTTAGGTCATACTTTAAACAAGATTTTAAAGGATATTATTGTTAAATATCACTCCCAAAGAGGCTACGATGCTCCTTATGTACCTGGCTGGGATACTCATGGCTTACCTATCGAATTAAGGGCTATTCAGGATTTGAACTTAAATAGAAAAGAAATAGATTTAGTTAAATTTAGAGAGTATTGTAGAGATTATGCCCTGAAATATATAGGAATTCAAAAGGAACAATTTAAAAGATTGGGAATTAGAGGGGATTGGGATGATCCTTATATTACCTTAAAGCCTGAATATGAAGCAGAACAAATTACGGTTTTTGGTGAGATGGCTAAAAAAGGATATATATATAAGGGTTTAAAACCTGTATATTGGTGTTCCCAATGTGAAACAGCTTTAGCTGAAGCCGAGGTAGAATACCATGAAAAGCGTTCGCCCTCCATTTATGTTAAATTCCCCGTAAAGGACGCCAAAGGTCTTTTTGATGAAGAACAAAGCTTCGTTGTTATTTGGACAACTACTCCTTGGACTCTCCCAGCTAATCTGGCTATTGCCTTACACCCAGAATATGTCTATCAATTAATACAGATAGAAAAAGAGAAGTTTTTGATGGCTAAAGATCTAGTAGCTGATGTGTTAAAAGCTGTGGGTTACGAGGGCGAGTACACCATAGTAAAAGAATTTGTTGGAAAAGAATTAGATAGAGTGCTGTGTGTTCATCCCTTTTTAGATAGGGATTCCTTAGTTATTCTTGGGGAACATGTAACTTTGGATCAAGGTACTGGCTGTGTCCATACGGCTCCTGGCCATGGGGTAGAAGACTTTGAAGTGGCTAAAAAATATAATCTTGATATTCTCTCCCCTGTAGATAATACTGGTACCTTTACCCAAGAAGCAGGAGCATTAGCAGGGATAAAAACTGAGGATGCTAACAAATTAATAACAGAAGAGCTAGATAAATCAGGATATTTGTTAAAATTAGATTTTATAAAACACCAGTATCCTCACTGTTGGAGATGTAAGACTCCTACTCTCTATCGGGCTACTGAGCAATGGTTCGCCTCCATTGATGGTTTTAGACAAGAGGCTTTGGATGCCATTAATCAGGTTAAATTTATACCTGCTTGGGGTAGGGATAGAATTTATAATATGATTGCTGATAGAAGTGATTGGTGTATCTCTAGACAAAGGACTTGGGGTGTACCTATTCCCATTTTCTATTGTCAGGATTGTAATAAAGAAATAATTAATGATGAAACAATTGAACATATCAAAGGCTTATTTAAAGAACATGGTTCCGATATTTGGTTTGCTAAGGATGCTGAAGATTTAGTGCCAGAGGGATTAACCTGTTCTGAATGCGGGGGCAAAAAATTTAGAAAAGAAACTGATATCATGGATGTATGGTTTGATTCTGGATCCAGTCATAAGGCTGTCTTAACAACTAGGGAGGAGTTAAAATGGCCAGCAGATCTTTATTTGGAAGGTAGTGACCAGCATAGAGGTTGGTTTAATTCGTCATTATCTACATCCGTTGCCACTACAGGCCGGGCCCCTTATGAAGCTGTATTAACCCATGGTTTCCTAGTGGATGAAAAGGGTAGAAAAATGTCTAAGTCCTTAGGAAATGGTATCGATCCTTTAGAAGTTATCAATGAGATGGGCGCAGATATTTTAAGGCTTTGGGTTTCATCGGCTGATTATCGTTCTGATGTAGCGGTTTCCCCAGGGATCTTAAAGCAGGCCACAGAGTCCTATAGAAAGATTCGTAATACCTTTAGATATATGTTAGGCAATTTATATGACTTTGATGTTAACCAGGATAGAGTACCTTACGATCAATTGTTGGAGCTTGATAAATGGGCTATTCTAAAATTAGCTAAATTGGTTAAAAGGGTTACTAAGGCTTACGATGATTACGAATTTCATGTAGTTTATCATGGAGTTCATAACTTCTGTACTGTGGATTTGAGTGCCTTCTATTTAGATGTGGTCAAGGATAGACTTTATACCTCCCAGGCTAGCTCCCTAGAGAGAAGATCAGCTCAAACTGTAATTTATGATATCTGTACTGCTTTGGTAAAAGTATTAACTCCTATTTTAGCCTTTACAACGGAAGAAATTTGGAGTTATCTGCCTCTAGAAAATAAACCAGAAAGTGTACAATTGGCAGGGTGGCCAAGTATAGAAGAAACATATTTAAATCCAGAGCTAGAAGCAAAATGGGATAAGCTATTAGCCATTCGGGATATGGTAACTAAACCTTTAGAGGAAGCAAGAAGAGCTAAGATTATAGGACATTCTTTGAATGCCAGCGTTCACCTCTATGGTGACGAAGAAATGTATAATTTCCTAAAAACAGTAGAAAATGATTTAGCAGATTTATTTATCGTCTCTGAAGTGGTACTAGATAGGATCTCCGATGAAATGCCCTCTGATGTCTTTAAAGCTGAGGAAGATAGCTCCTTAGCTATTAAAATTGATCAGGCCAAGGGAGAAAAATGTGAGCGTTGCTGGAAGTATACTCTGGATGTAGGACAGGATCATGTCCATACTACCCTCTGTAAGCGTTGTGCTTCTGTGTTAGAAGGTTAATTGAATTTTTGACCCCCAAGTTCTATCTTTTTGAGTTTGGGGGTTAATTTTTTCACTAAGAAGGAACTTGAAGAGTTATAATGAAATAACTAGAATATATTTAATAGATTCTAGTTAAGTTAATAAAGAGAATTTATTATATTTTATATTAGGGGAGATGGTAAAATGACGGAATTAAAACAAACCCCATTATATCAAGTTCATCTTGCGGCTGGGGCCAAGATGGTTGATTTTGGCGGCTGGAATATGCCAGTACAGTATGCAGGGATTATCGAAGAGCATAAAAGGGTAAGAGAAAGTGCAGGTTTATTTGATGTATCCCATATGGGAGAATTTGAGGTTAAAGGTAAGGATGCTAAGGCCTTTCTGCAAAAAATCCTCACTAATGATCTGGATAAAACTGAGCCAGGGAAAACCCTTTATTCTCCCATGTGCTATGAGGATGGGGGAACAGTAGATGATTTATTAATTTATTGCTTCTCTGAGGAACATTATTGGTTAGTTGTTAATGCCTCCAATATTGATAAGGATTGGCAATGGATTAATAGTAAAATGGAAGGGGATGTTACCCTGACCGATATTTCTGATTCTATTGCTTTATTAGCTTTGCAGGGTCCAAAGGCTCAAAGTATTTTAGCTCTACTCACAGATCTTAATCTAAACGAATTGAAATCCTTCCGCTTCATTGAAGGCCAGGTAGAGGGTGTAGATTGTGTCATTTCTAGAACAGGGTATACTGGTGAAGATGGTTTTGAAATATATCTTCCTCCTACTGAAGTGACTAAAATTTGGGAAACATTACTAGAGAAGGGCAAACCCTTTGGTTTAGCCCCCATTGGCTTAGGCGCTAGGGATACCTTGCGCTTAGAAGCAAAACTACCTTTATATGGCCATGAATTAGGTAAGGATATTACCCCCTTGGAAGCAGGTCTAGGATTTTTCGTAAAAATCAATACCGATAAAGACTTTATTGGTAGAGCAGCTCTAGCTAAACAAAAAGAAGAGGGAGTACCTAGGAAGATAGTGGGTTTAGAAATGATAGATAGGGGTATACCCAGAGAAGGCTATAAAGTAGCAATAGGAGAAGAAGAAATTGGTTATATCACTTCTGGTACCGCCAGCCCTAGCTTAGGCAAAAATATTGGACTAGCCTTAATTTCTGCGGATAAAGCTCAAATTGGCGATGAAATAAATGTAATAATCAGGAATAAGCCTGCTAAGGCTATGATAATTAAAACACCATTTTATAAAAGGGAGGAAAAATAATGTATCCAAATAATTTAAAGTACAGTAAAGACCATGAGTGGGTAGATTTAGAGACTAATAGAATTGGCATTACCAGTTTTGCCCAGGAAGCTTTAGGGGATGTTGTTTTTGTAGAACTGCCAGAGGTCGATGTAGAAATAGAAGCAGGGGATAGCTTAGGGGTAATTGAATCAGTTAAAGCAGTATCCGATCTATTTTCTCCAGTTAGCGGAAGAATAATTGCTGTTAATGAAGAATTATTAGATAGGCCAGAGCTAATTAACGAAGACCCTTATGGTGAAGGCTGGATTGTTGAAATTGAAATAACAGGAGAGGCAGACCTTCTTTCTGCTGATGAATATGAAAAATTAGTTAAGGAGGAATAAAGATGAATTTTGTTCCTCATACCCCCCAAGAAATAAAAGCAATGCTTCAAGCCATAGGCCTTGAGAGCACTGAAGACCTATTTTCAGATATACCTGAAAATCTTAAATTGCAAAGGGAATTAGATTTACCAAAGGGCTTAGACGAGATGACCTTAAGAAGGGAAGTTACCTCTCTCAGTCAAGAAAATATTCATACTGAGGACTACATAAATTTTTTGGGGGCTGGTGCCTATGACCATTATCGCCCTAGCATTATCAATCATTTAATATCCAGGTCAGAATTTTATACTGCTTACACCCCTTATCAACCAGAAATAAGTCAAGGAACTTTGCAATCTATTTTTG
>JAAZJU010000150.1 GCA_012800195.1 Clostridia bacterium | reverse complement strand
TTATTAATCAATTTGCAAAACCTAAGGTGGAAAAAATGGCACCCTGGATTAGAAATATTATTAGGCTGGGGCTTTATCAGTTAATTTTTCTTGATAAAGTCCCAGCTTCTGCTGCAATTAATGAAGCCGTAAAATTAGCCAAAAAGTATGGACACCAAGGTACGGTCAAGTTTGTAAATGGAGTTTTAAGAAATATCCAGAGAAATTTAGATAAAATTAAATATCCTAATTTTGAAACTAACCCTGTAGAACATTTGCAAGTTGTTTATTCTCATCCCTATTGGATGGTTAAGGATTGGGTGGAAAGATTCGGCCCCCAAGGAGCTTTGGAATTATGTAAATATAATAATAATCCCTCCCCCCTTTGGATTAGGACCAATACTCTCAAAAATACCAGGGCAGAATTAAAGGAAAAGCTAGCCTTGGAAGGGGTCGAAACTGTAGAAAGTTCTAGGACAACCGAAGGATTGAGAATTATCGGTAATGTAGCTATAGGACAGTTATCCTCTTTTAAACAGGGGTTATTTACTGTGCAGGATGAAAGCTCTATTTTAGTGGGACATTCTTTAAACCCCAAACCTGGACAAGTTCTCCTGGATGTTTGTAGCGGTCCAGGGGGTAAGACTAGTCATTTAGCTCAACTAATGGAAAACCAAGGGCGAATTCTAGCTTTTGATGTTCATGAACATCGTTTGAAGCTAATAGAGGAAACTTGTGATAGATTAGGGATTAAAATTGTCGAGACTATATTACATGATGCCCGACAGTTAAGGGCAATCATTAAAGAGCAAGCAGATGGCATTTTAGTTGATGCTCCCTGCTCAGGGTTAGGAGTTTTGGGTCGTAGACCCGATGCCCGGTGGCAAAAGCGACCTGAAGATATTACTGAACTAGTCAAAATTCAAAAGGCAATTTTAAATGAGGTTGCTCCTTTAGTAAAATCAGGAGGCACCCTTGTTTATAGCACCTGTACCATAACTTTTGAAGAGAACAATCAGGTTGTGGAGGATTTTCTAGCCACCCACGAAGAATTTTATTTAGATAAGGATTTACCAAAGTATTTATCTTTACCAAATTTAGGCGAAGAAGGCTGGGTACAATTTTTACCCCATATTCACAATATAGATGGATTTTTTATTGCCCGCATGGAGAAGAAGTAGAAGAGTAGTGCGTAAGTGTGTAAGTGTGACGGTTCGGGGGATATTCTTTAGGTCAGTGTATAAGAAAAACCTTAAATAATAGATGGCTTTTAAATATGAAATGATTGCTTGCAGAATAGCTTGTCTTTCACACTGACATTCAGATTAACTTATTAGCCATCACACTGCCATGCAGAATTGCTAATAAGACGACACACTGTCTTGCAGAACAGCTTGTAAGCTTTCACGCACGATCTATAGATTAACTTATAAGAAAAACATTGGGGGTTAAACAATGAAGGATTTGCGTTCCTTAAACTTAGAAGAAATGGAAGAACTATTAAAGGACTTAGGTGAACCCAGTTTTAGAGCTAAACAGCTATTTCAATGGGTCCATAATAAGGGAATAGGTTCCCTAGAGGAAATATCAAACTTCAGCAAATCTTTAATAGAAAAATTAGGGCAGGTTGTTTCCTTAACCCCGCTAACAGTTGCTACCAGACAGGTTTCCAAGGATGGGACAGTGAAATATTTACTCTCCCTTGAGGACAAAAGCTATATTGAGTGTGTTTTAATGTCATACCAGGGCACAAAGTCTAAAAACAGGAATACTCTATGTATATCCAGTCAAGTAGGTTGTGCTATGGGTTGTGGCTTTTGTGCTACTGGCAAGGGAGGTTTCCAACGAAATTTAACAGCAGGTGAAATTTTAGATCAGGTATATGCAGTAACTAGGTTGGAAAAATGGAATAACGAAGATTTTAAAATAGGAAATATTGTTTATATGGGAATGGGAGAACCCTTAATAAATTTTGATAATGTGATCAAATCAATAAATATTTTAAACCATCCCTTAGGTCAAAATATTGGTATTCGACGGATTACCGTTTCCACATGTGGCATAGTTCCTAAAATTAGAGAGCTAGCTCTCTATGAATTAGACATTGTTTTGGCTATTTCCCTACATGCTCCAACTGATGAGCTGCGTTCGGAAATAATGCCAATTAATGATAAATATCCGTTAAAGCAATTAAAAGAGGCTTGCATATATTATATTGAAAATACTAATAGAAGAATTACCTTTGAATATGCTTTGATTGAAGGTTTTAATGATAAGATAAAATTGGCCTATAAACTAGCAGAATTTTTAAGAGGAATGAAATGTCATGTCAATTTAATTCCAGTCAATAAAGTTGGAGAGGATGGGTTTAATCGACCCACCAAGGCCAGAATTGAAAGTTTCCACAAAGAACTTGTTAAATTAGGGATAGAGGCAAGTATTAGAGAGGAAAAAGGTGTTGACATAGATGCCGCTTGTGGTCAATTGAGGGGCAAAATGTTGAAATAATACTCTTTTCTGGAGAGCGAGGTAGTAGTAATGCGTGTTAGCTCATTATCAGACATTGGTTTGGTAAGGAAGACAAATGAAGATAACCATCTAGTTCAAAAAGAAAAGGGTTTATTTATTGTGGCAGATGGTATGGGCGGTCACAAAGGAGGCCAACTTGCAAGCACTTTGGCAATCCAAACCATCGAAGGATTTTTACAATCCGAAGATAAGTTTGAGAACAAAGGTGTTGCCCTATGCTTGGCTTTAAAAGCTGCTAATGAAAAGATTTTTAGAGAAGCAGCTATTAGTGACAATCAGGGAATGGGTACAACTGTAACAGCAATGAAAATTCTTAATTCTAGAGCCTATATAGCTCATATAGGTGATAGCCGGGCATATCTAATTAGGAATAATCAAATAAGTTTAATTACCAATGATCATTCTTTAGTAGGCGAGCTTATTCGTAGTGGAGAAATAACTCAAGAAGAGGCATTAGTACATCCCCATCGCAATGTTTTAATCCGTGCTCTAGGTACTGAAGTGGATGTAGATGTTGATTTGATAGAATTAGATTTGTTACCAGATGACATTTTATTATTGTGCACTGATGGTCTTTCTAACTTTGTAAGGGATGAAGAAATACTAAAGATAATTACCCAACACAGCATTCATGAGAGCACTAGATATTTAGTAAAGAGAGCCATAGAACTTGGAGGACTAGATAATATAACAGTGGTATTAGTTCATTACGAAGGTTAAAAAGGGTTGTTAATCCTTACCAGAAAAGAGGTGGATTATGATCGGCAAAAAGCTCGGGAACAGATATGAGATATTAGCGCCTATTGGTAGCGGTGGGATGTCCCAAGTTTATCAAGCAAGAGATACATATTTAGACAGGATTGTTGCCATAAAGGTTCTTAGGGAACAGTTTACCAGTGATGAGGAATTTATTCGCCGTTTTCGTCGCGAGGCTCAATCAGCTGCTCGTTTATCTCACCCTAATATCGTTAATATTTATGATGTCGGTCAAGATGGGGATAACCACTATTTAGTTATGGAAATGGTCAAGGGTAAGACTTTAAAGGAATATATCAAGGAACATGGTCCTTTACCCATAGATGAAGCAATAGATATAGCAAAACAAATCTGTGATGGTTTGGAGCATGCCCATGAAAACTCCATAGTTCATCGGGACATTAAACCTCACAATATTTTACTTACTAAAGGAAAAAGGGTAAAAGTTACGGACTTTGGTATTGCTAGAGCAATCAGTACAGCTACAGTAACCCATACTAATAGTATTATTGGTTCTGTTCATTACTTTTCTCCGGAACAGGCTAAAGGGGAAGTAACGGGAATTAAATCAGATATTTATTCTTTAGGGATAGTACTTTATGAAATGTTAACTGGTAGACTCCCCTTTGAAGGAGATACCCCTATAGGAATTGCTTTAAAGCATATCCAAAATGAAGCTATTGCTCCTTCCACTTATAATACCAATATCTCCCATGAATTAGAAAAAGTTGTTCTTAAAGCCATTGCTAAGAATCCAGAGGATAGATACGAAAGTGTTCGTAAGCTGCGTTTAGATTTAATGGAGGTATTACTTAAAAAACCATTACAACCTCTACAATCTTTACCTTTAGAGATAAATAAAAAAAGCAAACCACTGGCAGAAAAAGAAGGACAGGTATCAGAGGATACTTTGGTTTTTGAAGAAGATTTTAATTTAAACTCAGAAAAAAATCCTAAGGAAAATAATAAGAAAAAGCAACTTAAGCCTTTTATTAAATGGTTAATTATTTTAGCGGCATTGCTTGGTTTGTTCGGGATTATTTGGACAATGGGGAATGTTTTTATTAAAGAAGAGGTTCAGGTGCCAGATTTATTGGGCATGCCTGCGGAAGATGCTCAGAGGTTACTAAACACTATGGATTTAAAAATGGAAGTAACCACCTCTGTTTTTCATCCTGAAATAGCAGAAAACCATGTAGTGAATCAATCCCCCTTACCTGATACTACTGTTAAAACGGGACGGATTATAGAGGTAGTTCTTAGTAAGGGCCCAGAAACTGTTTTAGTTCCTAATCTGATAGGTAGTCCCAGGATGATTGCTGAGGTTAATATAGAAAATGCAGGTTTAAAAGTTGGAGAGGTTGATGAGGTCTTTAATGATGAATATCCCGTAGGTCAAGTGGTCAATCAATTCCCCAACCCTTTAGAAACGGTTTTGGAAAAGACCGAGGTTGATTTAGTTATTAGCAAAGGGCCTCAGCCTCAGATAATATCTATGCCTAACCTAGTAGGTAAGGATCTTAGAACGGCGGAAAATATTTTAGTTGAGTCTGGATTGATCTTAGGCAATGTGGGGAAAGAGTCCAGTAATCTGTATCCCGAAGGATTTATTAGTAGACAAAGCATTGCTAGTGGTCAAGATATCCTGCAAGGAAATACAGTGGATTTAACGGTTAGTGAAGGACCTGGACCAAGGGCCAGACAGGAAAGGGTTAATTTAAGAATCAATCAAGGTGGACAAATAAAGATTGAAGTTCAGGATGTGCTAGGCACACGGGTGGTTTATGATATGTACCATCAACAAGGGGATGCCTTTAGTACCACCGTTGAATATTATGGCCAAGGGATAATAGTTGTTTATAAAGACGGAGTTAAGGTCAGTGAAGAAAGGGTACCTTCCGATTAATAACAGGCAGGGGATGCAATGAAAAAAGGGATTATAATTAAAGGATATAGTGGTTTTTATTATGTGGAATATGAGGGCCAGGTATATGAATGTTCTCTCAGGGGGAAAAACAGGCTTAAGGATGACAAGTTTTTACCTGGGGATCGAGTTCTCTTTACAATAATCGATGGCACTAAAGGGGTTATTGAAGAAGTTTTACCCAGGAAAAATCAATTAATTCGCCCCCCTATAGCCAATATGGATCAGGTCATTATTGTCAAGGCAATTAAAAATCCCCCGCCTGATTTATGGCTTATTGATCGTTTAACTATTCTTGCTTTATGGAACAATATCGAGCCGATAATCTGCCTAAATAAGGGAGATCTCAAGGAAAATACAGGGGAAAATATCAAAGAAATCTACCAAGGCTCCTTTAGGGTAATTGTCACTAGTACCAAAACAGGAATGGGTATTGATGAACTGAAAAATATTCTTAAGGGTAAAATAAGTGTCTTGGCTGGTCCTTCAGGTGTGGGTAAATCCAGTTTATTAAATGCTCTCGATCCCAATTTACAATTAAAAGTTGGAGAGATTAGTTATAAATCTAAAAGAGGTAAACATACCACCCGTCATGTGGAACTGATACCCTTAGAATTCGGCGGGTTGGTTGCTGATACTCCTGGCTTTAGCACCCTAAATTTGCCTTCGGATCTTAAGCGAGAGGAGCTATCTTCCTTATTTCCCGATTTTTATCCCTATGCCCATAATTGCAAATTTTCTACCTGTCTTCACAAAAATGAGCCTCAGTGTTGTGTAAAAGCTGGAGTAGAAATGGGTGAAATAAATAGCAAAAGATATAATAATTATTTGACTTTTCTTGAAGAAATAATTAAACAGGAGAGGAGCTTCTAGATGATAAAAATAGCACCGTCCCTATTATCGGCTGATTTTAGTAATTTAAAAGAAGAGATTGCTAGTGTAGAAAAGGGTGGGGCTGATTGGCTCCATTTAGACATTATGGATGGACATTTTGTACCCAATATTACCTTTGGCCCTTTGGTAGTAAAGGCCATTAAACCCCATACCAATCTTTTTCTAGATGTACACCTAATGATAGAAAATCCGGATAAATATATAAAAGATTTTGTAGAAGCTGGTGCGGACTTAATTGTTGTTCATGTAGAAACAGTTCCGCATCTACATCGTTCTATCCAAACCATTAAGGAGCTAGGAGTTAAAGCTGGAGTGGCTTTAAATCCCGCCACTTCTTTAAAAACTCTGGATTATATCATTGATGATTTGGATTTAGTTTTATTAATGAGCGTTAATCCTGGTTTTGGTGGACAAACTTTTATCCCCCAGGTTTTGCATAAAATAAAGGAATTAAAAAACATAGTAGATGAAAGGGGATTAAAAATAGATATCCAGGTTGATGGCGGGGTTAATACTAAAACAGCGGCCTCCATTGTTAAGGCCGGTGCTAATGTTTTAGTAGCAGGCTCAGCTATATTTGGTCTAGAGGATAGAAAAAAAGCAATTGACATGCTAAGAAAATCTATAATATAAAGCAAAGTAAGCACTTTAGATAAGGAGGACCAACATGTGGGATAGTTTAGTTAGGGCAACTGCAGATAATAATAATATTCGGGTTTCAGCAGCTATTACAACTAGGTTAGTAGAGGAAGCTAGGCAAAGACATCAAACTTCTCCTGTAGCTTCCGCTGCTTTAGGCCGAGTTTTAACAGGAGTTTTGCTTCTATCTTGGAACCTAAAGGATAAAGGTTCAATTACAATGCGAGTACTTGGTGACGGGCCTTTAGGAGGCGTTATTGCCGATGTGAACGCTCAAGGCCAAGTGCGGGGTTATATCCAAAACCCTCAAGTGGATTTGCCTCCGAATAAACATGGGAAATTGGATGTAGGAGGAGGTATAGGTCAAGGAAACTTATATATAACAACTGATTTAGGTTTAAAGGATACTTATACCGGTAGCGTTGCTTTAGAAACTGGAGAGATAGGGGAGGATTTAGCAAAATATTTAGTGATTTCTGAGCAAACCCCATCTT
Source organism: Clostridia bacterium (assembly GCA_012800195.1). Classification (GTDB taxonomy): domain Bacteria; phylum Bacillota; class Peptococcia; order Peptococcales; family BICA1-8; genus JAAZJU01. The sequence continues at coordinate 397 of JAAZJU010000150.1, read as the reverse complement.
TGGTTTCAGTAGGAGTTTTAGTTAATCCTGATTTAACTATCGCTGCCGCCGGTGGTATTATAGTTCAAGCATTGCCCAATGGATCACCAGAAGTATTAACCAAGATTGAAGAAAATCTTCAAAATTTAAAACCCATTAGTACATTAATTAAGGAAGGTAACAGTGCCCAGGATATTATTAAGCTTTATTTAAAGGATATTGAGGTTAAATTTTTAGAAGAAAAGCAAATAAATTTTAATTGTCCCTGTAATAAGGAAAGATTAGAAAAGATAATGATTAGTTTGGGTAAGGATGAGTTGGAAGACATAATTAACAATGAGGGTAGTAGTGAAGTAAAATGTCATTTTTGCAATGAACATTATTACTTTACCAAGGAAGAACTGGAAAAACTATTGGT
>JAAZJU010000149.1 GCA_012800195.1 Clostridia bacterium | reverse complement strand
TTATCAAGCTCAGTAAAGGTGCCTTCATCAAACAACAGGGCTAAACGTTCCCGAGCAGTAAGCTTGCCCCGATCATGTTGTTTTTGAATGGCCTTTTCGCCACCACCAAGTTCAATCTTAGCACTCTTCTTTCTAAGTAGTTCTAATTTTTCTTTAGTACTCATTAATTTGTACTCCCTTCACTTCATGATTAACCCAAAAATTAATGTTAGGTTGACTGCTATTCTCTTTCAGAAATTTCTAAAAGAACGCCATTAGTTGCCTTGGGATGTAGAAAGGCAATTTTCGCGCCACCAGCACCATAACGAGGTTTTTGGTCAATTAGGCGAACACCTTGTTCCTTAAGGTATTCTAAGGCTCCCTCAATATTATCTACTCTTAAAGCAACATGTTGAATACCTTCGCCATTTTTCTCAATAAACTTAGCAATAGGGCCATCTGGAGAAGTTGACTCTAAAAGTTCCAGTTCGCTATCTCCACAAGGCAAGAAAGCAACCTTAACTTTTTGCTCTTCCACAACTTCTACGCCAGTGCTTTTTAAGCCTAATACTTCAGTATAAAACTTTAAGCTTTCTTCTAAGTTTTTAACTGCAATACCAACATGGTCTACTTTTAATACTTGCATGTTTCTACCTCCTTTTTAAAAATAATTTAAATAATATAAAATACGGGAACTCGGGAACTCCCGTAAATCAAACTAATTGTTCAACAATTTTTCTACCACCTGATCTACAACATTAAAAGGATTTTCTTCTTTTTTCAAGATTTTATCTAATTGGTGTTCTAGATAGTCTTCCCTTGCTAACTGTTCCGTAACCTTTTGAGAAAATCTTTTTAAGATTAAATCATTAATCTCTGAACTAATCCTTTCCTTGCGGCGGTTAACTATCTCTCCCGATTCCTGTAGATAATCAAGATGCTCATTTATATTATCGACTAACTCTATGATACCTTGGTTTTGGGCAGCAATAGTTTTTAAGATAGGGGGATGCCAGCCTTCTTTATCCGGGTTAAGGTCTAACATATATCTAATCTCATTTACTACTCGCTCAGCACCATCTCGATCAGCCTTATTAACCACAAAAAGGTCTCCTATTTCCATTATTCCAGCTTTAATTGCTTGAATATCATCACCTAATCCAGGAACAGAGACGACCACAGTGGTATCAGCTGTTTTTACAATATCTACCTCAGACTGACCAACACCAACAGTTTCGATAATAATATACTCATAACCACTAGCATCAAGTATTTTTATAGCATCATGAGTTGCCTTGGATAGCCCGCCTAAGCTACCTCTTGTCCCCATACTTCTAATAAATACGCCCTTATCTAGAGCAAGATCAGACATTCTTATCCTATCACCTAAAATAGCACCACCTGTGAAAGGACTTGTTGGGTCAATTGCAACAACACCGACAGACTTACCTCTTTTTCTTAGTTCCTTTACCAATTTATCGGTTAGGGTACTTTTACCAGACCCTGGAGGGCCAGTTATACCAATTAACCTGGCCCTTCCTGTATCTGGATAGAGTTCTCGTAAGGCTGCGATGGCTTCTGGAGCTTCGTTCTCAGCTTGTGTAATTAATCGGGCAATGGCTACACGATTGCCTTCTCTTACTTGCTGTACTAAATCCATAATCCCCACCGCCTTTATGATTTTAGACTAATTATTTTACGTTAGCTTTGATAAATTCGATTGGTTCAGAAGTTGGAGTTCCTGGAGTATATACTGCAGCAATACCAGCTTCTAATAAGGCAGGAATATCATCGTCGGGGATAACGCCGCCACCAATTACTAGTTTATCGCCAGCACCTTGTTCTTTTAATAAATTAACAACTTTAGGCATTAATGTTCCATGTGCACCAGACAATAGACTCATAGCTACAACATCAACGTCTTCTTGAACAGCTGCAGCAACTATTTGTTCTGGAGTTTGACGTAACCCTGTATATATAACCTCGAAACCAGCATCACGGAATGAACGAGCAACAACTTTTGCTCCACGATCATGACCATCTAAGCCTGGTTTTGCAACTAATACTCTTATTTTCTTCTCAGCCATCTCACTAACCTCCTAATTAAACACTTTGAATTGGAGTGTACTCGCCAAATACTTCGCGTAATACACCGTTAATTTCGCCTTCAGTGCAGTAAACTTTAGCCGCTTTAATGATAGGTGGCATTAAGTTAGCGTCACCTTTAGCTGCTTCTCT
>JAAZJU010000148.1 GCA_012800195.1 Clostridia bacterium | reverse complement strand
TTTTAGAAAAGCTTCTGTTGCTTCTAAGCCTATATACCCTCCCCCGATTACAGTAACTTCTTTTATTTCCCCACTTGCCAAGGCTTCTTCTATAGCATCCACATCTTTCACTGTAAATAAAGTGAATATATTATTTAAATCAATGCCCGGAATTGGAGGCTTAATAGGGGTTCCCCCCGTAGCTATAACCAGTTTGTCATAGTAATCCTTGAAAGTTTCTCCAGTGATTAAATTAGTGACCTCTACATATTTTTCTTCTCTATTTATTTTTGTTACTTCATGGCTCACTTTAACCAATATTTTATATCGGTCCCAAAATAACTCTGGAGTCATTAAGAATAAATTCTCTCTTCTTTTTATATCCCGCCCTATATAGTAGGGTAGACCACAGTTAGCAAAGGAAACATAAGGGCCTTTTTCATAGATGACTATTTCTAAATTTTCATTGTTTCTTCTGGCTTTGGCCGCTGCTGAAGCGCCTGCCGCTACTCCACCGATAACTATTATTTTCTTATCCATTTTTATTCCTCCCTTAATAGGAAAGTAATTTGTTCTATCTTTACTATTCCTCTTAATGACAGACAATTCCTGCAATTTAATTTTTATGATAATTAAGAAGAATTTAAAAAGATATGTTATAATTTAGAAAAAATGCCAACTTGGAGGAAAAATATGAAACATAAGACTCTAAGATTTTTACTTATTATCTCCTTCTGCCTCTTCCTATTTCCCAATATGGGACAGGCTGCAGATCAACCAACATTAATTGATGTCTACATTAATGGAGATTTGAAGTTTAGTACTAGTCCTGTCTATCTTACGGCAACTGCCCTTTATAGTGATGGCACTACAAAAGATGTAACCTATTCTGGACAATGGAGATCCTCCAACCTTTCAGTGGCTAATGTTTATCGGGGAAAGGTTGAATTTGGTAGTAATACGGGCAATGTGACTATTAGCTTTACTTTAGCCAACAAAGAGGCATCCGTAGGAACAGAGGTTATTGACCTTTTGGGGGATATTAGCATAATACCCAACAATATAAAATATAGTGAAAAATCTATACAGCTTAAAGCTCAAGGCCGCTATACAAACGGAGAACTACGAGAAATTACTCAACATGTAAGATGGTATTCTGTTAATGAGGATGTGGCTCGAGTTAATAATGACGGTTTACTCACTTTTACCGGTAGAACTGGTAAAACCTTTATCGGGGTTCTCTTTACCAGTCCTTTAACCAGGGACACACTTAAATATGAGCTTCCTAATCCTATAATTGTTACTGAAGAAGATGTGGAGAAAGACCCACCTCGACCTAGTATGGCCTATACCATAAAGATTGATGGGCAACTGGATCCTAGTAAAAAGACTAATACATTAAAGGCTTATCGCTTATACATTGATGATAGCAAACAAAACCTCCGGAAAGATGAAGTAAATTGGTATAGTTCTAATCCTAACATTGCTACCGTTGATGAAAATGGTAAAGTTACTTTTACCGGCCGGGCGGGTAAAGTAATAATTTATGCTCGAGATGGTCGTTATAGTGATAAACAAGCCAGTGTAGAAGTCCTAGTTCCTTATAAAAATGAATCTTTAAGTATTAATGAAAGTTTAAATTATACACCCTTATTCTTAACTAGTCCTCCTAGTTTGACTGTTACTGGGGTAGATAACAATGGGCAAAGCCAACTGGTTTATGGTCTAGAATGGTCTAGCAGTAATCCTGATATAGCTACAATTAATGAACAAGGGCAAATTTCCTTTACTGGTAAACCTGGTACTGTCACTTTTACTGCCCAAAAGGATGGCTTATCAGCCACAGTTCAATCCATTGTACCCGAGGACCAAGCCAGGATACTAAGTTCAATACATATTGTTGATAATCTATTTTATAGCACAAATCCTCAACAACTACAGGTGCTAGCTAGACATAGTGATGGTTTCCTTTTGGATATAACTAAGGAATGTCAGTGGCAATCCAGCGATGAACAAGTAGCCACAATTTATGATGGAAAAGTGTATTTTACAGGGGCACCAGGCTCAGTTACAATAAGAGCCCAATACGAGGGTTTTACGGATAGTGTAGAAACAATAGTTAGAGTACCAAGTTCTAAACAATTAGCTGCAATTAAGTTTCAAAAGAATTTTCTGAGCTATGCCGATAACAATCAACCTTTAACGGTCATGGGCATCTATACTGATAACTCTAGTAAACCCTTAAACAATGTGAAATTCCATAGTTACCGACCCAATATAGCTAGGGTAATTAACAATAAGCTTGTTTTTTCTGGTAATCCTGGTACTGCCTTAATCGAGGCCTCTTCTGGAAATTTTCGAGATGTTATTGAAGCAACTGTTTATGGACCCCAAGGAGCCCGTCAGCCTCTTTACATTCAGATTAATGGAAATCTAGACCTTTATCTGACCACTAAGGTTCTAGAGGCTAAAGCAATTTTTGCCAATGGCCAGCAATTGGATATTACTCAAGAGGCAGTTTGGAATACCTCTAATAAAAATATCGCCAATTTAACTGATAAGGGTAAGGTAGAGGTTTTAGGAAGTGGGCCTTATAGAATTAGTGCAGCCTATAATGGCCAAATTGCCTATATCTCCAATAATTCCTATTCTCAATTTGGTCGATTGCATCCTATTAAAACCAATATTGTAAATTTGGAAGAACTACGGAAAGCTGCTGTTGACCGCTTGGCCCGAAACTTATATTTACCTCCCCTAATTGATATTAATACTCACTGGGCTAGAAAAGATATTGAATTAGCTCGCAATTTAGGTTGGCTAGGGGGATATCCTGATGGCACCATGCGACCTGATCGACCAATGGCTAGAGGGGAATTTGCCTCCTTGTTAGAGAGGGCTTTAGATTTAGAAACCACCAGTCGTTCCTTTAAATATCTAGATACGGATAACCACTGGGCAAGAGAAAGTATTGCCACCATAGCTAATCTAGGCCTAGTACCCTTGGACGGCACCAGGAACTTTAGACCCAATGATCCTCTTACTAGAGGGGAAATGGCACAAATATTAAACAATCTGATTGAAGTGCGAGCAGATAGGTATTACCCCTACCTGGATGTACCTCCCAATCATCCCGCTAGGGTAGCCATTGCCAATGTGACCCAGGCCAAGATCATGAGCGGTATGGATGAATTGCATTTCAAGCCAGAGGAACCAGCAACTAGGGCACAAGCATTAGCAGTTATTCTTCGTCTTTTAAAAACAGACCCAGCAATGCTAAGTGTCTTAAATAGATAGTATGGATAGAAAAAGTAAAGACACCCTCACTTCTGGTGATGGTGTCTTTGCTTATTAATGAAAATGCTATACTGTAGCAAATATGCTAAAAATCCGCTAAATATTCTTAGGGAAGCTAGACTATTCTCCCCTGCCTAAATTCCAACTTCTCATGGGCATTGGAGACCGTGCTTCTCTTCTTAGCATAGGGACCTGCTCTCTATTAAAACCAAAACATTTTGGACAAAAGCGAGTATGACTTTGTTTATATTTAGAAACTGGTTCTTGGTAATTACATCTCCGACATAACCAATAACCTTTGTTATTCATTTTTCCTCCCCCTTTTTTGCTGTAAATATTTCTTTACTTCCTCCACTGACCGGGTATTAAAAACATTTTCCTTCTCTAACCAACCTTTTCTAGCCATCTGTACCCCGTAATAGGTGTCATATAATTCCTCTACCCTATGGGCATCGGGATTAATACTCACCATACCTCCCCATTCTTTTAGGGCTCTTAAATAACGCCAGTCTATATCTAAACGATAGGGACTAGAATTTAATTCTATAATAACATTATTGGCCTTGGCACTCTTAATAATTTCTTCCATATCCGGCTCATAACCCTGTCTACCTAGAAGTATTCTGCCCGTGGGATGCCCCAGCATGGTAACATAGGGATTTTCCATAGCCTTAATTAATCTTTGGGTTGCTTTCTCCCCAGTTAAGGTAAAATTAGAATGGATTGAGGCAATAACAAAATCAAAGAGTTCCAAAACATTATCGGGATAATCCAAGGTTCCATCACTATGGATATCTACTTCTATCCCGCTAAAGACATAAAAGTCAGGATTTTTTTCATTAAATTCTTGGATTTCTGCCCTTTGTCTTTTAATTTGCTCTAATTGTAGGCCATTGGCATAGATAGCAGATTGACTATGATCAGCTATACCTAAATACTTATAGCCAGCCTTTTTGGCCTCCTCTACCAATTGGGCCAGTGTATTTCTCCCATCACTATAATTGGTGTGGATATGAAAAACTCCTTGAATATCTTGATATTTAACCAATTCAGGTAGAGTATTTTTTTCCGCAGCTTCAATTTCTCCCATATTCTCTCTTAACTCAGGAGGTATATAGCTTAACCCTAGGGCTTTAAAAAACTCTTCTTCGTTATTAACCTTAATTAGTTCCTCTTTTTCTCCCTTAAATAAGCCATACTCATTTATTTTAATGCCCATGGACTTGGCCCTATGACGCATTACAGTATTATGTTCCTTGCTTCCCGTAAAGTGATGAAGAGCATAGGAAAATAAGGAAGGTTTCACTAATCTTAAATCGCAATTTATTCCAGATTCTAAGGTGACTGATGTTTTAGTACTACCCTTGTTAATTACTTCTATCACTTGAGGTAGTTTAATAAAATAGTCCATTACCTTTTCTTCATTCTCCGTTGAAGCAACTAAATCTATATCTTTAACAACTTCCCTAAACCTTCTTAAACTTCCAGCAATACTTATTTCCTTTATTTCCGAGCAACCCTTTAAAGCTTCCAAAATATTGTAAGCCTTTGGAATAACCTCGGCATAAATAAATTGTCCTTGAAATTTTTTTATATGTTCAATACCCCGTAAGATATTACCTTGGGATTTAGGACCAAAACCCTTCAAATCTGAGAGTCTATTTTCCTTACAAGCATATTCTAGTTCTCTGATGCTAGTAATTCCTAAGGTTTGATATAGCCGATATACTTTCTTGGGCCCTAAGCCTGGAATACGCAACATATCTAATAGACCAGGAGGAATACTGCTTTTTAGTTCTTGATAATAATCTAGGTTTCCAGTAAGAACCAGTTCCCTAATATTATCCCCTAATCCTTTACCAATACCTTTGATATCAGTAATTTTCCCCGTCTCTACTAATTCTTTTAAATCTTGATCTAAGACCTCTATGGTTCTGGCCCCATTAAGATAAGCTCTAACCTTAAATTGGTTCTCCCCTTTTAATTCTAAAAGGACGGCTATTTCTCTTAAAATTTGAGCTACAGTTTCTTTATTTATTGGAACCACCCTCTTTTCCCTAAAGAAAATTCTAATTATCTCAGCGACACTTAATCTTATTTATATCAAACCATGGAAAATTTCTTTTGGCAAGCTTATTAAATTATTGTTTTTATTAACAAGCATAATGGCAGGACTTTTACCAAGAGCGGCGAATAATTTACAAGAATATCCTTCTAAGGAGTGGTTAAGTGTTTAAGAGAATTCTTTTACCTACCAGTGGCTCCCCCATTGCGGCGAAAAAGGCTAGAACCATTTGCCAATTACTCAATGATTACCAAGATGCAGAAGTAACTATCCTTTATGTAATGAAATCTTATCCAAATTATGCAGTAGTTAATAGCCAACTTGCTAAGGAAGACATAGACCCCAATCAAATTTATTTAGATGATGCCAAAAAAATTGTTCGTAAAGCTCTTCAAGTGTTTAAAGAACAGAATGTTCCTTACAAGATAAGAATAGAAGTTGGAGAACCAGTGGAAACCATTGTTAAGGTGGCTGAGGAAATAGATGCCCAACTAATGGTAATAGGTTACCATGGAGAAAGTAAGCTTAGTGATTATTTGTTTAAAGGAAATATAACTAGCAGATTAATAGATAATTCTAAATGTCCACTTTTAGTGGTTAAATAAGTATATTAAAACTCTGGAATTTTTATTTTCCAGAGTTTTTTTTAAAAGATTATAATTTAATGATTATATCTTGAAGAGCTCTTTTAGGTACATGATGAACCTTATTTTCATCCCGCCAGTACTTAACATCTCCACCAGGCTCTAAGTGTTCAAGAACAACTTCCTCCTTAGGTTTCCCTAGAGCAAGGACATATAAGATCTCATACTTTTTTGGTATTCCCAGTTCTTTTCTTAAAGCATCTCTTTTAATATTACCAAGAATACAACCGCCCAACCCCTTTTCTACCGCTCCCAAAAGAATACTTTGACAAGCTATACCAGGATCCACTCCAAAAGACTTACTAATTTCAGTATCTCCTAGAACAATAATATAGCCAGTAGGTCTTTCCCCTTTTTCAGGTCCTAGCCAATCCTTAAGATAGGCCGCCCACAATAAACAGGAGAATATTTTTGAGTTTATTTCCTCTTCCCAGGAAATAATATATTTTAAAGGTTGCAAATTTCCTCCTGATGGGGAAAGTCTGGCTAAATTAACTAAGCCTTCTAAGGTTTCTTTATCCAAAAGCACATCCTCATAAAATCTTCGATAACTGCGATTTTTCTTTATTAAACTAAGCATTTTTTAGCCTCCTTTTTTTAATTTAAGGACCTAATCTATTTATATATTCTTTCTTATTCTAGGGTTTTCCTTGCAAATTCTTTATGTTTTTTAGAAAGATTTGGTAGACTTTTTTTAATAGAGTATAATTAATGATAGGCTAAACAATATCTTCCTGAGGTAGAGTAAGGATGATTTGTTGATATTCATTAAAGGGAAAAAATTATACAGGAGGTAGGACAATTGATAACTAACGATAAATATAGTTGGGATTTATCCCATATGTACCCAAATATAGACCAGTGGAAAAGAGATTTTAATGAAGTAAATGGGCTATTAGATAAACTTCTGGTCTACAAAGACCAGGTAACCAGTTCGGCCCAAAATCTTTATACAACATTAAAACTAAGGGATGAACTTTCTTTAAAGCTCACTAGTCTTTATGTATACGCCAAAATGTATTTTGACGAGGATATGAAAAATCCTGAAGCCAAAGACCTTTATGAGAGGGTGGATGCTCTTTATACCAAGATTAGTAATAGTATAGCTTTTCTCGAACCTGAATTAATTACTATGGAGGAAAGCACCTTTAACAACTTTAAGAATGAAGTTGCTGATCTTAATATCTATAACCACATGTTTGAAAAACTATTCAAACAAAAGGAACATATTCTGTCTACAGAAATGGAAGAAACCCTTACCCAAATGAGCTCTTTAGGTTCTTCCTTTGAAAAAGTTTATGATGATTTAACTGTCAATGATGCTGATTTTCCTTATGTAGAAGATAGTAAGGGTGAAAAAATTAAGGCTACCAACGCTAATTACTCCAAAGCCTTAATATCCCAAGATAGAACATTACGAAAAAATTTCTTTAAAGGACTACTAGGTGTTTACCAAAATTTCATTAACTCTATTACTTCTACTTATTATGGCTCAGTAAAACATGATGTTTATGTAGCCAAATTAAGAAAATATAAATCATCTCGGGATATGGCCTTAGACTTAAACTTTATTCCTAGCGCCGTCTACGATAACCTTATTAATACCGTCAAGGAAAATAGCCATGTTCTTCAGGAATACATAGCCTTTAGAAAAGAAATTTTAGACCTAGAGACAATCCATTTTTATGATTTATTTGTTCCTCTCGTTAAGGATATAGACAAAAATTATACCTATGAGGAAGCTCAAGAATTGGTTTTGGAAGCAACTAAAGTGTTGGGAGAAGATTATACCTCAGTGCTAAAGGAAGCTTTTAATAATAGATGGATAGATGTTTATCCTGGGGATAATAAAGTTTCAGGAGCTTATGCTACTGGTGCCTATGGACATCATCCCTACTCTCTCTTAAACTTTACAGGTACTTTAAATGATGTCTTTACTATTGCCCATGAATTAGGCCATGTGATGCACACCTACTATAGCAATAAATATCAACCCTTTATTGACTCGGACTATACAATTTTTACAGCGGAAGTAGCTTCCACCGTAAATGAACAGTTACTTTTAAGATATTTATTAAATAAAACTACCGATCAAAATGAAAAAGCCTTATTATTGAGTACTCATTTAGATAACATCCGTTCCACTTTATTTAGACAAACACTTTTTGCGGACTTTGAATATCAAGCTCATAAATTAGTTGAAGAAGAAAATCCCTTAACACCCAATGTATTATGCGATATCCACAAAGAACTATATCGTATTTACCACGGAGATGTTTTCACAATTGATCCTGAACTTAAGTATGAATGGGCGCGTATTCCCCATTTCTATCGTTCTTTCTATGTTTTTCAGTATTCAACAGGGATTTCTGCAGCTATAAGCCTTACTAAGAAAATTTTAAATGAAGGTGAACCAGCAGTTAAAAGATATAGAGAGTTTTTAACTAAGGGTGGCTCTGACTACTCCATTAATTTATTAAAACTTGCTGGGGTAGATATGACCTCTCCTCAACCAATCTTAGACGCTATTGATAGTTTTAAAGAAAC
>JAAZJU010000147.1 GCA_012800195.1 Clostridia bacterium | reverse complement strand
TAACTACTTCAATGCTACCTGCTGAAGGTGATGTAACTGGTATGGGTGTATTTGTAGCTACAGTTGCTGGTTTATTAGCTGGTTTCCTTATTGGTAAAATTACTGAGTATTATACCTCTGATGAATTTAAACCAGTTAAAGATATTGCTAAATCCTCTCAAACAGGAGCAGCTACAAATATTATAGCTGGCCTTGGGGTAGGTATGATGAGTACCACTTTACCAATTATTGTTATAGTTATTGCTATTTTAATTGCTTTTGAATTTGCTGGTCTATATGGTATAGCTATTGCTGCTGTAGGTATGCTTTCCACCACTGGAATGGTTGTTGCAGTTGATGCTTATGGTCCAATTGCTGACAATGCTGGTGGTATTGCTGAAATGGCTCACTTAGATCCCAAGGTTCGTAAAATTACAGATGGCTTGGATTCCGTGGGAAATACTACTGCTGCAATCGGAAAAGGTTTTGCCATTGGTTCTGCAGCTCTGACAGCTCTGGCTTTATTTAGTGCCTACACACAGGCTGCTGGTATTTCAAGTATTGATATTATGAACCCCAGAGTGGTGGCTGGTTTATTTCTAGGTGGTATGTTACCTTTCATATTCTCTGCATTGACTATGAATGCTGTTGGTCGAGCAGCTTTTGATATGATTGAAGAGGTAAGAAGACAGTTTAAAGAAATACCTGGAATTATGGAAGGAAAAGCTAAACCTGACTATGCTAGATGTGTTGATATAAGTACTGCTGCTGCTATTAGGGAAATGATTATACCTGGTTTATTAGCAGTTGTAGTGCCAATAGCTGTAGGTTTAATGCCAGGCCTTGGCAAAGAGGCTTTAGGAGGAGTGTTAGCAGGCGCTTTAGTTGCTGGTTTCCTATTAGCTATTATGATGGCCAATGCTGGAGGAGCTTGGGATAACGCTAAGAAGTATATCGAGGGTGGGGAATTTGGTGGTAAAGGTTCTGATGCCCATTCAGCAGCTGTAACTGGTGACACCGTAGGTGACCCCTTCAAAGATACTTCCGGTCCTTCTATCAACATCTTGATTAAATTAATGACTATTGTTGCATTGGTATTCGCACCAATCTTCTTATAAGAGCCAAGCAGTCAACCTAATAGGTTGACTGCTTTTAATATAATTAGGAAATAATGTTTGTACTATATATAAATGCTAGAAAACTTCAAGCACTTTTGTTCTGTCGACTAATAAACAAATTTAGGTTAAAATAAATGAAGTGGACTAATAAATTGGAGGGATAACCATGGAATATAGAGATTTAGGAAAGACTGGACTAAAGGTATCAGCCATGGGTTTTGGTGGCATACCTATTCAGAAGGTTAATCAGGAGGAAGCCAATGAGATTGTGAGAACAGCAGTTGAAGGTGGGATCAATTTTTTTGATACTGCTAGAGGATATACCGATAGTGAAGAAAAATTAGGCCATGCTCTTAAGGGTCAAAGAGACAAAGTTATTCTAGCCACTAAATCCATGGCTAGAACCAAGGATAAAATGGCAGAAGATATAGAAATTAGCTTAAAAAACTTACAAACTGATTATATAGATTTGTATCAATTGCATAATGTTAAGACCGAAAAGGATGTAGAGACGGTTTTTGGACCTAATGGGGCTTTAGAGGCTTTAATTGAGGCGAAAGAAGCTGGGAAGATTAGGTTTATTGGTATAACTGGTCATAAGGCTGAGGTTTTGGTAGAGGTAATTGATAAATATGATTTTGCTACCATTCAATTTCCTGCCAATTTCTTAGAAGATATGGGTGAAAAAGAATTGTTTCCTAAAGCCCGAGCAAAAGGTATGGGCATTATAGTTATGAAACCTTTGGCTGGGGGAGCTTTTCAGAGAAAGGATTTGGCATTACGCTTTTTATTGGGTGAAGATTATACTACCATTATTCCAGGAATGGGTAGTGTAGAAGAGGTGCAGAATAATGCAGCCCTTGCCAAGGATTTTCAAAGATTAAATAATGAGGAAATAAAGATACTAGAAAAAGAAGCTAAGGAATTGGGTTCTGAGTTTTGTCGAAGATGTGAGTATTGTAAACCTTGTCCCCAAGATCTAGATATTCCTGGTTTCTTTCTCATCCATGGTTACTTTAAAAGATATGGCTTGGGTGATTGGGCGATAGAAAGATATAACACCTTTAATCCCAGTGCTGATAAGTGTATAGAATGTGGTATCTGCGAAACTCGATGCCCCTATGATTTACCTATACGGAAAATGTTGAAAGAAGTTCACAGCAATCTAGGCAGTTAGGTTTTAAGTTTATATGAAAGTAACTTATAGAAATCAAGATGCTTTTGAACTTCTTGGTAATCATATTGGTTGTCTTTTGGTTCATGGTTTTACTGGCTCTCCCGGAGAAATGTTTCCCTTAGGGCAATTTTTAAATCAAAAAGGATATACCGTGAGGGGTGTTCTTTTACCAGGTCACGGAACTAAAGTGGAAGATTTAGAAGGTGTTGGATGGTCGGAATGGTATCAAGAAGTTGAGAATGAATATAAAAGATTAAGGGAAAGCTGTAGCCAAGTTTTTGTGATAGGTTTATCTATGGGTGGGGCCTTATCCCTTAATTTAGCAACTGAAAATGTGCTAGCAGGAGTCGTATCAATTTGTGCACCTATTTATATTGCTGATAAAAAAGCTTATTTAACACCATATCTGAAAAGATTCGTAAGATATTCGAAAAAGAAGGTTAGAAAAAAGCCTTATAATAGTTTCTCTTATGATGTTTATCCCCTTAGTGGTACAGCACAGTTGGTCAAAGCTATACCAGCTATAAAGAAAAATTTGGGGAAAATAACTTCTCCAGCCTTAATTATTCAGGCCCAACAAGATAAAACTGTAGAGCCTAGAAGTGCTCAATTTATCTATGACAATATTGGAAGTAAAGAAAAATCTTTAAAGTGGTTAGAAAAATCAGGTCATGTAGCCACTCTAGATATAGAACGGGAGAAAGTATTTAATTGGATTGAGCACTTTATTAACTCCTATAGGGAGGTTTAATAATGGAGTTTCTTTATGATCATATGGGTTTTGCCTGTGGGGAGCAAAATCCTCAAGGGCTACATTTAAAGTTTGAAACAAATGGAGAAAAGGTCTGGTCCACATTTACTCCCAAACCAGAGCATCAAGGCTACCCAGGTTTAATGCATGGAGGATTAATCACAACAGTAATGGATGAAGTTATGGCTCGTTGTGTTAATCTTTTAGGTTTTCATGGAGTTACAGCTAGAATGGAATTACGTTTTCGGGAAGGCATACCTATTGGGGAAACTATCAAAGTGGAAGCCTCTATAGTAAATGCTCGGAAAACAATAGTTGATTTAGAAGCCAATACCTATCTTTCCAATGGCAAATTAGCTGCAGAAGCTAAAGCTCGCTTTATGGTTATTGGCAAAATTGAGGAAGACAAAAAATTTATGAATAGTAATAATGGAGTCAAAAATTAATAAAGTAAAAAAATGTGGATATTAGTTTTGAATTATTTAAGAAGGGTAGACTAACATTGAATAAGTCTGCCTTTATTTTTTCTATAAATATTAATAAATGAGGGTAATATATTTTATGTAGTAAGAATGGGAGGGTTTATGATGATTACAAGGGAAAATCTATTGGATTTTATGGCTAATAGTGCCTACAGGCCTTTAACTCAGGAAGAGTTACAAGAACATTTTAGGATTGAAAGTGAAGATCTTATAGAATTTACTAAGCTATTATATGATATGGAACAAAAAGGTGAAATAATTTTTACTAGGAAAAAACGCTATGGTCTACCTCAACAGATGAACCTTGTTGTAGGGAGGCTTCAAGGCCATAGTAAGGGCTTTGCTTTTTTAATTCCTGATGATGCTAATCTACGGGATGTATATATACATGGGGATGATTTAAACGGAGCAATGCATAATGATCGAGTTGTAGTTCGATTGCAAAAAAACATAGACCCTAGTAAAAAACAAGAGGGAAAAGTTATTAGAATTTTAGAAAGAGCCAGTAGCAAAGTAGTTGGGACTTTTGAAAGTAGTCGTAATTTTGGTTTTGTAATTCCTGATGATCCTCGTTTGGGCACAGATTTTTTTATTAGTAAAGAGGATTTTAACGGAGCTAAAACAGGGATGAAGGTAGTTATTGAAGTAACTAAATTCCCTGAGAAAAGAAGGAGTCCTGAAGGCAAGGTTGTAGAAATTATTGGTTTCAAAGATGATCCTGGTGTAGACATTGTATCTATAATCAAAAAGCATCAATTACCAGAGGAATTTCCTAATAGAGTTTTAGAGATAGCCAACAATCTGCCCCCTAAGGTTTTAGAAGAGGAAATGACCGGTAGAAGAGACTTACGGCACTTACCCTTAGTAACCATTGATGGCGAGGATGCTAAAGATTTAGATGATGCGGTTAGCCTGGAAATTTTGGCAAATGGCTTATATCGATTAGGAGTGCATATAGCTGATGTGGGACATTATGTCCCCGAAGGTTCTATTATAGATAAAGAAGCCTTCAATAGGGGGACTAGTATTTATTTAGTAGATCGGGTTATTCCCATGTTACCTGAAAGACTTTCCAATGGTATATGTAGTTTGAATGCTGGCGAGGATCGTTTAGCAATTAGCTGTTTTATGGATATTGATAATAATGGCCAAGTAGTACATCATGAAATTTGTGAATCCGTTATTCAAGTTAAAGAAAGAATGACTTATACCAATGTTAGCAAAATATTAAAAGGGGAAGACCCTGAACTTTTAACAAAGTATCAGGATTATGTAGATACTTTTAAAAAAATGGAAGAGCTTTGCTTAATTTTAAAGGAAAAAAGAAAAGCAAGAGGCGCCATTGACTTTGATTTTCCAGAAAGTAAGGTTTACCTGGATGCAGAGGGAAAACCAGAGAAGATTGTTTGGCAGGAAAGAACTATTGCTGATCAGATAATTGAAGAATTTATGATCGTAGCCAATGAAACTGTATCTGAGCGCTATTTTTGGTTAGAAATACCTTTTTTATATCGAGTACACGAAAAACCAGATACTGAAGATATAGAAGCCTTGAATAATTTCTTGGCGATCTTTGGTTACTTTGTTAAAGGTACTGCCAGTAATATTCATCCTAAGAGCTATCAGAATATAGTGGAGAAAATAAAGGACAGACCAGAGGAAAGGGCAATATCTACAGTAATGTTAAGATCAATGAAACATGCACGCTATGCTGCTGAAGCATTAGGACATTTTGGTTTAGCTGCTAAATACTATTCCCATTTCACTGCACCCATTAGACGCTATTCTGATCTAGCTATACATCGGGTAATTAAAGAAATGATTTTTACAGAAGGAAAAATTGATGAAAAAAGATTAAAAAGTTTAGCATATAAAATGCAACAATATGCAGAACAAGCTTCTTTGCGGGAAAGAATAGCAGAAGATGCTGAAAGAGAAAGTGTGGATTTAAAGAAAGTGGAGTATATGAAACAATTTGAAGGGCAAACCTTTAAGGGAATTATCAGCAGTGTTACTTCCTTTGGACTATTTGTAGCCTTAGAGAATTCAGTGGAAGGACTTATTCATGTTTCCACGATGACTGATGATTTTTATCAGTTTGTAGAAAAAAACTTAACCTTGTTAGGAGAACATACTAAGAAAGCATACCAACTGGGCCAAAAGGTAGAAGTGAAGGTAACAAGGGTAAATGTGGAGGAAAGACAAATTGACTTCGAATTAGTTGAGGGTTGACATATATAGCATATCTGCTATAATAAAGTATGCAAGTAAGGTTGCATTGATATTATTGTTGTGGTAAAATATTAACCCTGATTGCTCATATCCCTTTGTAGCAAACCCAGGGTTTCTTTATGCCTACTAAAGGTTAGGTGTTTTAGATGATAAAAGGAAAAGTATTAACTGACAATCGCAAAGCCAGACATGACTATCATATTCTTGAAACCTTTGAAGCAGGGATAGAATTAAAGGGAACTGAGGTCAAATCCCTACGTCAGGGTAAGGCCAACTTAAAGGATAGTTATGCCCAGGTTGATAATGGGGAATTATTTCTTCTTAATATGCATATTAGTCCTTATGAGCAGGGGAATAGATTTAATGTAGACCCCTTAAGGCCTAGAAAGCTGCTGATGCATAAAAAGGAGATAATGCGCCTTTTAGGAAAAACAAAGGAAGAAGGCTTAACCTTAATACCCCTAAACGCATATTTATCAAGGGGCAAAGTAAAAATAGAATTAGCTTTAGCTAAAGGTAAAAAACTTTATGATAAACGAGAAGCTGCCGCAGAAAAAACAGCAAAAAGAGAAATTGACAAAGCCATGAAAGAAAGAATGAGATAGTACTTTTTCTTTCCTCCGACATCTGATTTCTGATTTCTATTTCATGGGGGTGTACTGGTTTCGACGGGGGATATTGGTGGCTTGAGAAGCGAGTCGAGGTCGCACTAGCTCGATAAACAGTGCAAAAAAAGTAAACGCTAAACCAAATTACGCTTTAGCTGCTTAATTGCAGTCTAACCTCTTACCTGTTGTGCCTGCGGTACGGGATAAGGGGCCACTTTAGCGGGCTACTCTTAAGTGAACGCCTTGTAGCTTAAGGGGAAACTAACATGGCTGGCCAAAGGAAATCCTGTTTGTGGGAGTTCTAGAGGTAAGATCCTAAAACACAAACTACACTCGTAGATGCTCAAGTGGCTGGTCTTTCGGACAGGGGTTCGATT
>JAAZJU010000146.1 GCA_012800195.1 Clostridia bacterium | reverse complement strand
TTTTCTTACTAAAAAACATCTCTTATCACAGCTCCTTTGATTGGTTTCCCTATTTTAATACTGTCAATGGGTCTATCCATTTCCCTTTATAGGATATCCGAAAATCAACATGGGGGCCTGTACTTCTCCCTGTGCTTCCCACCCGAGCAATAACCTGGCCAGTTGTTACCACTTGGCCTTTCTTAACCGATATTTTCGAATTATGAGCATATTGAGAAATATAGCCATAACCGTGGTCTATCACCACTGTGTACCCATAAACTGGCTTCCAGCCAGTGAATGTTACTTTTCCTTCTCCCGCAGCCTTAACTGCCGTGCCATAGGGAGCAGCTATATCTAAGCCCTCATGGTATTCCATAGTTCTACTATTAAAAGGATTTTTTCGCCAACCAAACCTTGATGTTAATTTGCCTTTTACAGGCCATTCATTGGGTATTGCCTCTAAGTAATCCAATCTTTTGATTACATCACTCTCTAACTCTTCTAAGGCAACTTCCTGTTTGTCTAGTAAATAATTTATTTCTTCTAATCTATTTCTAATTGCAGTTATCGAATTATCTTCCTCACCAGTTGCTTGCCACATAATTATACTTTCCTCACGAGGAAGTTCAAAGCTGCTTGTCCCACTAAGAATACTTATATTTCTACTAGATAAGCCAACTCCACCTTGGGAACGAGAGACTACAGAATTATCTGCTTTTTCCTGAAGTCCCACCATTTCTCTTATCTTGGTATCCATTTGTGAAATATCTTCAAGCTTTTTTAAAGCCTGACGAGTATCCTTTTCAAGCTCAGCAAGCTCTACAGCCTGGATGTTATTAATTTCTTTTAATCTATCGTTTTCAGCTTTTGTAATTTTATATGCTCCATATGTAAAAGCTAAATAGCTAAAGACCGTCAAGGATATAACCAGAGAACCCGCTATTACATATAATAGCCACCGAGGACAATTAAAGCTTTTAACATCTGCATGAGCATCTGGTATAATCATCACTGTAAACTTTTCGGTCTTTTTTTCTTTGCGTTCCATGCCTTCACCTACCTAAAATACCCGTCCATAATATACCAATACAAAGTATATCCTATATTCTCCTTTTTTTCTCAATTTCCTCTTTTTTCCCCAAGAAAAACATCTATTTTAAGTTTTCATACTAAACACAAAAAAGCCCCTTTAGGGGGCTAATTCAAAGCTTTCTCGATAGTTCTTTTTTCCTCTTCCGATAAAGCATATTCCGATTTACCATCTTTAATATACTTGGCATAGGTTCGGGAATCCTCTCTACTGTGGATAGTAGTAATAACTACCCCTGTTGCTTTGTCATTTAATAAAGCAACTGAAAAGCTTTGCTGTCCACCAGTTTCCGAAAAGGCATCATATCTTTCTAAGGCGACATTTTTTAAACAGTAGTCTTGGTTAATTTCCATCATTTTTAAACGGCTGTCTAGTTCTTTATAATTAGTATGTAAATATTCTATTAGGTCTCTATTTTGTAAAATTATGGTTTCCAGGTTTTTGTTTTCCATGCCTTTTAGGAGAGTTTGATATTGTTTTCTAGTAATACTTAATCTTCGTAATACTATAAAAAAAGAAATTATGGCAAATAACATTAGTACTAGGGTAAGGCACAATAGTAATTCGTGATAATTATTTATTATATCTAGAATTAATTCCATATTAATCTCCTTACAAACAAGTTTTTTCTATTAGGGCCTTTAAACATAAGTTGAGAAAAAGTTCAAGGCGATTAAAGTAAAAGCAATAGAGACAAATACTGCTGGTAACAGGTTAGCAACCTTTAACTCTTTTATTCCTAAAATATTCAGCCCAATAGCTACAATTAAGAGTCCTCCTGTAGCAGTCATATAGTCAATAACTGGTTGAGATAAAATGTCCTTCAAGGCTACTGCCAGGATGGTTATACCTCCTTGATAAATAAAAACTGGTAGTGCTGAAAAAATTACTCCTACACCAAGAGTAGAGGCAAAAACAACTGCAGAAATTCCATCTAAAGTTGATTTAGCAAATAATATTTTATGGTTTCCCGTTAGACCGCTTTCTATTGGTCCCATGATGGCCATTGCTCCTACACAATATACTAAACTAGTTGTAACAAAGGCCTTTACAAAGTCCCCCTCCTTTGCCCCCACTGCCCCTTGTAGCTTCTGAGCAAGAACATCTAAGTAATAATCAATTTTTAAACCCTCTCCTATTAAGCCACCAATCACCAAGCTTAAAATCACTATTAACTCATTATTAGCTTGGAAAGCCATTTTTAAGCCTATTAATAAAACAGCCAAACCTATTCCTTGCATCACCGTTTCTTTATAACGCTCAGGAATTCCTTTTTTTAATAGTAGTCCTAAGGTGCTTCCTAGGATAATTGTTATAACATTTACTACCGTTCCTAACATGAGTACACTCCATTCGACATATGTCTTTCATTCCACTATATTTTATACTATCCTCTTTCCTTAAACAACCAATCTATTTGCTTTTCATTGACATTTTCCATTATTATTTCCCGGGAAAT
>JAAZJU010000145.1 GCA_012800195.1 Clostridia bacterium | reverse complement strand
TAAAAACTGCTGGATCCTCTGGGTTGAAATAAAACTGTCCCAATTTCCAATACTTATCATCATCTCTATCAATCTCTTGCCCATCAAGGCCCCGAGTTACCTTTATTCTACTTCCCCCTTGGCCCGTAGTAATACTTAAATATACTGACCCTAAAATAGCAACCAAAGTGAAAACACCTATTACTGCCGTCATTATCTTGGGGCTAATCTGATAAATAAAGGTTAACTGAACAAAGGCAAATAATAGTACTGTTCCTGAACCCATGATTATTGTGAATAAAGACCATCTTTTGCGGAAAATCTTATTTTGCTCAATAGATTTTCCTGGGTTAGATGCACTAATTTGTTGTTTGGCTTTCCCGATAATACTATTTACAAAAATAAACATCCCGATCATAAATAATTGAGTTAGTGTGGGCCAGTAAACGTTTAAGTATGACTTTTCCTTCCAAGTAGTTACATTGCCCTTAAAATCAAAATGTGTAGGAATTTGTTCTGGAATTATATCATAGTTTATATATATTAAAATTGCCATTACAACGGTAGCCATAAACGGAATCAAAAACCATAGGTTAGAGTAGGTTAATTTTTCATTACGAAAATTTATATCCATTACTATGGTTTGAACCTTGCCTTCATACCATTTTTTTTCACTTTTAATTTTTTTCATTTGAAAGTGAAATTTAAGATAGACTGCAAATAAAGAAAGAATTAAGATAATCATACCTATTGTAAAATATCTCATGCCCATTTCAGGAGGACCGGAGAAATATAAATAGGAAAAAATTACAGTGATGAGTAAAACAATAACACTGGATATAATTACATATCTCTTTCTTAGGTCTTTTAGGATTTCCTCTTCAAAAACTTCCTCAGGAATAGAAACACCAAAGCTTTCTGTTCTTCTAGTGAAATAAGGCATGAAGACATTAATTAGAGCTAAAATAAGATAACTACTAAATAATAGGAGTAATTCATAAACTTTTTCCATCCATATCTACCTCCCTTTTTCCTTAATCATAGTGTAGATTTGCTTAACTATTAAAGATACTTCTTCCTTACTCATACCTCGACAAAGACATTCCGCAATTATAGGTCTAAATTCATCCTTAATTTTATTTAAAAAATCCTCATCTATGGGAGGCATTCCTTCTGGATTGACCACCACTCCCTTTTGTCGATGAACTTGAATATATCCATCTTGCTTTAATAAGGTATAGGCCTTGTTAACCGTATGGAGATTTATTCCTAGGTCACTGGCTAAATTTCTTACTGACGGCAAAGCATCCCCATACTTTAAATCTCCCCTACCTATACCTTCAATAATTTGATTACGGAGCTGAGTATAAATTGGTATTTCCGATTGTAGATCTAATTTAAGTAACATTTAATCCCTCCTATCTGCTACCTATATCTGTTATATATATAATATAACAGATATAGGTAGCAGTCAATAGGTCGCTTGCCTAAAGTTTCCCTTTATTATTGCTGTTAAGTGATATAAAATAGTTTTATGGTTTAAAGACCCTATTGAACTTAATTTAAAGGTGTTGAAGTTTATGTCAAGTGGTAATGTTCATCGTATAAATATAGATGGAAAAGAAATTATCTTAGTAGGCACTGCCCATGTTTCCAGACAAAGTGCTGAAGAGGTTAAGACCCTTATTGAGGAAGAACAACCTGATTCTGTAGCAGTAGAGCTTTGTCAATCCCGTTATCAATCAATTACAGACAAAGATAGATGGGAAAGTATGGATATATTTAAGGTAATTAAAGAGGGGAAGGCTCCTTTACTATTAGTTAACCTTTTAATGTCCTCCTATCAAAAAAAATTAGCTGAACAATTTAATATTCAGCCTGGTCAAGAGATGATTCAAGGTATTATTTCGGCTCAAGAAATTGGGGCTAATTTAGTTCTAGCCGATAGGGATATTCAAACTACCTTTAAACGCCTTTGGCATGGAGTTGGTTTTTTCGGTAAAATCAAACTATTGTTTGAGTTAATTTTAAGTATTTTTAGTGAAGATGAAATTAGTGAAGAGGAATTGGAGAAAATGAAAACTGAGGATATGCTCACCTCTGCCTTACAGGAATTATCTCATTCCTTTCCTGATTTAAAAAAGATCTTAATAGATGAACGGGATAAGTATTTAGCCAAAAAAATTAAGGATGCACCAGGGGATAAGGTCCTAGCGGTTCTAGGAGCAGGTCATGTTCCAGGTATCAAAGAGGAATTATTTAAAGAACAAAATTTAGATTCTCTGGTACGGCTCCCTGACAAAAAGGGATCCGCAAAACTTATTTCTTGGGGCATACCTTTGATAATAATCGGTATTATTGCCTCTACCTTCTTTGCCAATCAAGAAACCGGTATTAATCAAATGATAAGCTGGATACTTTGGAATGGTTCTTTATCAGCCTTAGGTACTATTATAGCTTTGGGGCATCCCCTTTCTATTTTAACGGCCTTTCTTGTCGCTCCTATTAGTTCTTTAAGCCCTTTCCTAGCGGCAGGCTGGTTTGCTGGTCTTACCGAAGCCTATGTAAGAAAACCCAGTATTCAGGACTTTGAAAATCTGTCAGATGATGTTAAAACCCTTAAAGGCTTTTGGAAAAACAAAGTAACTCATATCCTTCTAGTTGTGGTCTTTGCCAATATAGGAAGTAGCATAGGAACCTTTGTGGGTGGAGCCGATGTGGTTAAACAATTTATTGATACATTTTTTTAAAACAAAGGGGTTTCATAGATAATAACTATGAAACCCCTTTATCTTTAGCTAGATTTTTCTTTTTAATCAAGCAAACCTTATTGCCTTTTTCATTATACATTAAATTATCACAAAAAATTTTAGCTAAATAAATTCCTCTCCCTCGCTCATCAAAAATGTCACAGGAAGCAGTTTTTTCTAGCTCTTCTTGCCAATTAAAACCATCACCCTGATCTTCTATATAAATTTTGGCAGCATCTGCTAACAATACAATAGTAATAGTTACTTTTTTACTAGGATTATAGTTGTTTCCATGTTCCACAGCATTTACTAACAACTCATAAAAACCAATCCCTGCATCCCATCCAGGGCAATATCTTAGGAAGAATAGTTCCAGCTTTTCGGTAGTGTCTATTATGGATTTTCGGTCACTTCTGATTTGTAATTTTATTTCCTTGAGAACATTTTCCTTCATAATTAACTTAAGGTTGGAATGAGGAAATAAGCTTTTTATATAAGTACAGATGCTGTCTATTTTAATCATTCCTTTCCTTGAAAATTGTTATGTATATCTCCTTAGGACTAATTACCCGGCTTTTTAGAATTATTAAACATCATTTAACATGTGAAATGCACAAACAAAATCCATTAGTTAAAGACCAGTGGATTTTATTTGTGCATCATCAATTCAATAATAATTTTGTCTAGTTTTTTACTTTGCTCCAGTACCTAAACTGAGACTATTTAATTGTCCCCATTATCTTTCCAACCCTTTTTTGCATGACTTGCATCACAAAAAGGAGAATTTTTAGTCAAACCACATCTGCAGAAAGCAAGCCTTACCCCAGTCTTGATTAGCTTATTTTCGACATCAAAAACCTCTACATTTCCTTTGGTAATTAATGG
>JAAZJU010000144.1 GCA_012800195.1 Clostridia bacterium | reverse complement strand
TCAAAAAGCAATTGAAAAAAAGGATGGAAAACTAGCTAGGGATATCTGGAGTAAGGTGACTGAGTATAGTGTTCAGGCAAATGAATATGGTGATGAGGAATTATCCGAAGCTATAAAGAGCCTTGCTATCACTTATGTAAAGCTAATCGAGTATTGTGATAATGGCGATCTAAATAATCTAACAATGTTTAATGAAGAATTTGAAAAAGCCTTGGAGAACATAAAAAGTATAAGTAATTTTTAGTTAAAAACACAGTCTTCAAGCTGTGTTTTTTCAATTAGCCTGATTTATATGGAGGAGATATGAGTATCAAATATAAAATTAATTCAACCATTGAATGGCTTCAAGAACAAGTTAAAAATGCGGGATGTCAAGGTTTAATAGTAGGTATTAGTGGTGGTATTGATAGTGCTTTATGTGCTTTTCTAATTAAAAAAGCTTTTCCCAACAATTCGTTGGGGCTTATTATGCCTTGTGATAGTAATGTCCAAGATAAGATAGATGGTCTTTTGGCTATTGAAAAATGCAAACTGGAATATATGGAGATTGATTTAACTTCTATTTATCAACAAATGGTGGCAGAAATTAAAAAAGGTCTCAATGAAAAGAACTTTGAAGATTTAAACCTAACTACTTCCCAAGCCAATTTAAAGGCTAGATTAAGAATGAGCACCTTATATTCAATTGCCAATGCTCTTAATTATTTAGTAGTAGGTACTGATAATCAAGCAGAGCTTTACACCGGCTACTTTACCAAGTATGGAGATGGAGGAGTAGATATTTTACCCTTGGCTCAGTTAACTAAAAGAGAAGTTAGAGCTTGGGCTCGGGAGTTAGGGGTACCAGCAGAAATTATTACCAAAGTACCTTCTGCAGGTTTATGGGAAAATCAAACTGATGAGGAGGAAATAGGGGTAACATACGATATAATTGATGATTATCTAGAGGGTAAGGAAATCCCCCAAAGGGATAAAGAGATAATTGAAAGGCTTCACAAAATATCGGCCCATAAAAGGTCAATGCCGCTAATGGCACCTAAATTTAATTAGAGATATTTTTTTAAGAGAGGGGATAATTAAATGGCAGGACATTCTAAATGGTCAAATATTAAGCATCGTAAATCAAAACAGGATGCCCAAAAAGCTAAAATATTCACAAAGTTAGCAAGAGAACTGATTGTTGCGGCAAAGGAAGGGGGAGGAGATCCTGAGGCCAATTTTAAATTAAGGATAGCCATAGATAAGGCCAAGGCCAACAATCTTCCCAATGAAAATATAGCGAGGGCAATCCAAAAAGGTGTTGGCGGTGGAGATGATAGTAATTATGAAACTATTGTTTACGAAGGCTATGGTCCTGGTGGGGTAGCAGTAATGCTTGATATTATGACCGATAATCGTAATAGAACAGCAGGAGATATAAGACATATATTTTCCAAGAACGGTGGTAACATGGGAGAAACCGGCTGTGTATCTTGGATGTTTGAGAGAAAAGGATACTTATCATTAGAAAGGGATAAATTTTCTGGCAATGATGATGACCTTTTGTTAATAGGCCTTGAAAGTGGGGCCGAGGACATTAAAATTGAAGATGGCCTGATAGAGGTTTTTACCTCCCCTGATGACTTTATGGATGTAAAAAAGGCCTTGGAGGAACAGGGATTAGAATTTGATGAGGCTGAGCTTAGTATGATACCCCAAAATACAGTGTTAGTAGAGGATATTGATCAGGCAAAAAAACTAATTAAGTTAATTGATGCCTTTGAAGATCATGATGATGTTCAAAATGTTTATGCTAATTTTAATATTCCAGATGAAATAATGGAAAACCTCTAAGTATAATAACCAAAATTTTGGAAAAACTAGGTTAATAAGCAATTATTAACCTGGAGGTTTTTTAATGCCTTGGAATAAATATAAATATATTTACATGGGATTATTAATAGTCTTTTTAGCAAGTGGAGCTCTTTCTTTTTATTTAGCTTATAAACCAGATCCCCAGGAAAAACCAGAGATGCAGATTACTAAGCCTATGGAGAATTCAGGATTTAAGATTACAGAAGATACTCAGATTGAATATAGTCAGGATTATCGTGTTTGTAGAAAATACAATTTAAATTGTGGTCTATTTCCTCTAGTAGTGGATGATGGAGAAAGGGACCAAATAGTTAATTTAACAGTAGAGGAGATAAAAACTATTTATCCAGAAGAACATTGGTTAATTGAAACAAAGAATCAAAATAATTTGTTAATAATTAAAAAAAACCAAGGTCTTTGTCCTAACCATAAAAAGGTTTGGCATTTAGGGGAAAACAGAAACAAAGATTATATAGCAATTTACTACGGCCCCAAAATTGTGGGAGTTGATGGGGGGATTGCTAGAGTTACTGAAATCCCTATAAAAAACTTACCTACTGGTTATCAAGAAAAGATACGGAACCATGCTATTGAATTCTATCAAGAGGATGAAATGATAGCAACTTTAGATAGCTTAAGTGAATTTTTGAATTAAATTAAAGCGCTATTTTAAGGTAACTTAAAATAGTGTTTTTTTCATTCCACGGAAATATGTAATATAAATATAAAGGGAAAACCTATGTTCGGGTCGAATTAATTAACACTTGAGGTGAAAAAATGATTATTTTAGGAATTGATCCTGGAACAGCTATCACCGGTTATGGGATAGTGGAAGTGAAGGGTAATAAATTTTATTATTTAGGCCATGGTTGTATTTTTACTGATGCTAAATTACCTATGGAAAAAAGAATACAAAAAATATATGAGAAGGTTTCAGAATTGGTTGAGATTTATAGGCCTAACGATTTGGCGGTAGAGGAATTATTTTTTAATAAAAATGTTCAAACAGCCATTACCGTAGGACAGGCTCGAGGCGTTGTCCTATTAGTGGGGGCTATGAAAGGACTAAATGTTAAGGGATATACTCCTCTCCAGGTTAAGCAAGCAGTGGTGGGTTATGGCCGCGCTCAGAAATGTCAAGTCCAACAAATGGTGAAGACTTTTCTTAATTTAAATGAAATACCAAAGCCTGATGATGCAGCTGACGCCTTGGCTATTGCAATTTGCCATGCTCATTTTAAGCAAACAACTCTAAGGAGTGGTCAGATATGATATCATATATAAAAGGTGTAATTATAAAAAAACTACCTACTAGTGTTATCATTGAAAATAATGGTCTAGGTTATGAAGTATTTTTGAATACCAATAACCCCACCATATATGAAAATAACGAAATTGAACTATATTCATATTTAAATGTTCGGGAGGATGCATGGACCTTATATGGTTTTTTATCTTGGGAAGAAAGGGAAGTATTTCTACTTTTGATTAGTGTCTCAGGAATTGGACCTAAGATAGCTATGGCAATTATTTCTTACTCTTCTTTAAGCCAGTTGAAAAGGTCTATAGCAACAGGTAATATCGATGGACTTATAAAAATACCTGGTATTGGTAAGAAAACTGCACAGAGAATAGTGGTAGAATTAAAGGATAAAATGGCTGATCTTATTCTACCTTCTGAAAAGGTGGAGGGTGAAACTGATAATGGGACTCCAGTAGCTGATAATAGTTTAGTTTTTGAAGGTTTAAAAGCACTAGGCTATCAACCAATGGAAATTAAAAGGGTTTTACCTCTGGTACTCAAGGAAAATTCAGGAGCGGATGATTCTACATTAATAAAAAAAGCATTACAATTATTAGCAAAAATTTAGGAGGCTCTTATGGAGGAGAGAATTATTTCCCCAAATTTAAAAAATGAAGATATGGATGATATTTCAAATATCAGGCCTAAAACCTTAGCTGAATATATAGGACAAGATCAGGTTAAAGAAACTTTGAATATTTTTATTAAGGCTGCTAAGGTTAGGGGAGAGGCTTTAGATCATGTTTTGCTTTATGGACCTCCAGGTCTCGGGAAAACAACTTTAGCCAATA
The DNA here is from genome assembly GCA_012800195.1 of Clostridia bacterium. Lineage (GTDB taxonomy): Bacteria > Bacillota > Peptococcia > Peptococcales > BICA1-8 > JAAZJU01. The sequence goes on along the minus strand of JAAZJU010000144.1, from coordinate 6,735 downwards.
TTATAGCTAATGAGCTAAATGTTCAAATTAAAACCACTTCTGGTCCAGCTATAGAAAGACCTGGGGATTTGGCAGCAATTTTAACAAACCTCGAACCCTATGATGTACTATTTATAGATGAAATTCATCGTTTAAACAGGATTGTCGAGGAAGTACTATATCCTGCTATGGAAGATTTCGCTTTGGATATTATTATTGGTAAAGGCCCCAGTGCTAGATCTATTCGTATAGATCTACCACCCTTTACTTTAATTGGAGCGACAACCAGGGCAGGGCTTTTAACCACACCTCTTCGGGATAGGTTTGGAGTGGTTAGTAGATTGGAATTTTATAAATTAGAGGATTTAGTAAAAGTTGTGAAAAGAGCCGCAGAAATTCTCGGGGTGCCCATAGAAGAGGAAGGAGCCTTAGAAATAGCTAGGAGATCTCGAGGGACACCCAGGATTGCTAACCGTCTGTTACGCAGAGTAAGGGATTTTGCTCAAGTTATGGGTAATGGTATAATTTCCCAGGAAATTACTGAAGAGGCACTACAATTGCTGGAAGTTGATAAATTGGGTTTAGATAGAATAGATAGAAAAATACTTCAGACTATAATTACAAAATTTTCTGGGGGTCCCGTGGGTTTAGATACCTTAGCAGCTACCATTAACGAAGCTAGGGAAACTTTAGATGATGTATATGAACCTTATCTTCTACAATTAGGTTTTTTAAAACGTACCCCCCGGGGACGGGTTTGTACGCCTTTAGCCTACAAACATTTAGGAATTGAGGAACCACACAATAATATTGAGGCTAAATTGTTTTAACCTTTATATTGTCTATTAGGAGGTAGAGTATGGGTGACTGGTCTTCCATTGGGAAAATGTTGGTAAGCATTGGTTTATTAATTACTATCTCTGGCTTGGTTATTTTTAGTTTAGGTAAGGTTTTAAATATCGGTAGATTGCCAGGGGATATCTTTTATCAAAAGGGAAATTTTACTTTCTATTTTCCTATCGTAACCTCTGTAGTCCTAAGCCTTATATTAACTATTGTCCTAAATCTATTTAACAGATAAAATTACCTCATATAAATGGTAAATATTTCGAATTATGTAATGTAAGAGAGGTGAAAAAGTTGGAGTTTCTTTCCCAGGAACAAGCAGAAACAACTGACAGAATAACTCTTATGGCCCTGGAAGCACAAGCGGGTAATGACTTAATGAGAGAAACTTTACTTAAAAATTATACACCTTTCATCTTAAATGTGGCCTCTTCGGCCTGTAACCGTTATTTAAAAATGGGTGAAGATGATGAGGCGAGTATTGGTTTATTAGCTTTTAATGAGGCTATTGATAAATACTCTCCTGATAAAGGTGCTAAATTTCTAACTTTTGCAGAAGTAGTAATAAAAAGAAGGCTAACAGATTTTTTTCGCAAAGAAAGTAGATTCACTAGTAAGGTTGTTCCCTTCAATATATATCAAGGGGATGATGAAAAAGGTAATAATTCTTTAGAAGTAGAGCATGCTAACCATGCTTTTCAAATTGAACAAGAAGCTATGGATAAAAAACAGGAAATTATCCAATTTTCACAAGCTTTAAGTGAGTTTAGTATTACGCTAACTGAATTGGTTAAGATTTCTCCCAAACATATAGATGCACGACAAAGAGCCTATAAAGTGGCCCAACTAATAGTATCTAAGAAGGAGTTGGTTCAATACTTCTGGGAAAAGAAATCTTTACCACTAAAATTAATTGAAAATGAGGTTGAAGTTAGTCGTAAAACTTTAGAAAGGCAACGAAAATATATAATAGCCCTTATTCTTGTTTTACAGGGCAACTTTGATCACATTCAATCTTATATTAAAGATTTAGGAAAGGAGGGATAACTAGTTGAACCATATATCTAAAGGTATTGTTATGGAAGTTAAAAAGAAAAAAGCTATAGTCTTAACTCCTGATGGACAATTTCTTGAACATCAGTATTATGGGGAGCCTCCAGAAATTGGTGAAGAAATTGAGTTAAGATTACAAAGCAAATGGGATTACTGGGGGTTTGTAAGGATTGCGGCTTTATTTGTCATAATTGTCATACCTTTTTTGGCTTTACAACCCTTATTTACTCCAGATATTTTTGCTTATGTTACAGTGGATATAAATCCTAGTATTGAATTGGCTATTGATAAAAATGAAAAAGTTATTAGTGTAACTCCATTAAATGACGAAGGAAAAGAGTTAATTACTAAGATTAACCTCAAAAATACTCCTCTAACGAAAGCTATAGAATTAATTACGGAAACAGCTATCCAAGAAAAATATATTGCTACAGATCGGGAAAATACGGTCTTCATTAGTTATAGTCAAGTAAGCCAAAATAAAAAAATTACTCAAGCCGAAGAAAAGGGAGCCGATCCTGAGGATGAAGCAAATAGTTTAATAAAAAAGGCCCAATTGGAGGAGAAAGTTCAAGAAGTCGTCAACCGCAATCAACAACAAGCTTCTGTTGAATTTGTTCAGGTTAGTTTTGAATTAAGGAATCAAGCCAAGGAATTGGGTTTATCGTCAGGAAAATTTGCTCTTGTTTTAGAAGCTCAAGATATAGGCCTTGAGATTAATATTGATAGTCTCAAAGAAAAGGGGATTGTGCACGCTATTAAAGAAGCAGGGGGTAATCCTGGCCAATTAATTAAACATTTGCATAATAAAAGTAATAAGTACATAGCTTCTAATGTCCAAAATGCACCGAGCCAGGTTGAAAATATAATAAATAAACTAGAACAAGAAGGCAATGTAAATCTACCTATAAATCAAGAAGAATTATCCAAGGATATTACTTTGACTCAGGAAGATATAGAAAAAATTGATGAAATCAAGAAAACGACATTTGATAAATTATCCCCTGAAGATCAAAAGGAGTTTAATAAAAAACTGCTAGAGAAGTTTAAAGAAAAGACCCCTCAGCGAATAATTGATAAACTTAAAGAAAACTTACCAGAGGAGTCAAATAATCAAAATTCTCAAGAGAATGTAGAGAAGGAAGAACCTGAGCAGTCTGATGAGAAAATCGAGGATGAGGATAGAGAAAACCAAGATTCTTATAGCAATGAAGAAAAGGAAACAGAAGTAGAAAACAAAGGCGATACTAAAGAAGAGGAAGAAGAAAGTGAAAGTAGCCAAGATAATGAGATAGGTGGTAGAGACTGAATATAATCAGTCTCTTTTCTTTGCCATTTTGAAAAAATATTTTATAATATAAAATAATAGAAAAAATAATTAGAAGATTTGGAGGCTAGCAATGAATGAAATACGATAAATTCTCCAACCCTCGAAGTCAGATACAATCTTTAGATCGAGCATTTTCTCTAATCGAAATTTTAGCAACAAAAAAGGAACCTATTGATTTAAAAACTATTACAGAACTTTCTGGCTTACCAAAGCCAACGGTTTACAGAATGTTGACTAGTTTAGAAATCTGGGGTTATGTAAGACAAACACCATTAGGATATAAATTAGGCACTAAGTTTCTTTCATTGGGAGGTATAGTTCAAGACGATTTGGAGATACGAAAAATTGCTCGACCACATTTAAAAAAATTAAATGAGGACACTAAAGAAACGATCTTTCTAGGGATACTAGATAATGATCGAAGTTTATATATTGATAAAATAGATAGTCAACATACGGTAAGATTAGCCTCAAAAGTAGGCACAAGAAATTATTTACACAGTACTTCTCTAGGCAAATGCCTATTATCGGGGTTAAATGATACTGAAATAAATGAGTTAATAAACAGGGTAGGGATGCCGGCCTTAACTAAAAATACTATTATTGATTTTGATAAGTTCTTAGAGGCAATTAACCAAGTAAGGAGAATGGATTTTGCTATTGATGATATGGAAAATGAAGAAGGGGTTCGTTGTGTTGCAGCTCCCATAAAGGACTATCAAGGGAATATTATTGCTGCCTTAAGTATATCAGGCCCTGCCCAAAGAATAACTGATCAAGCAATTGAACAAAAATTAGTACCTCATTTAGTACAAACTGCACAAAATATATCCAAAGCTTTGGGACATTTAACCTAACCGACATTCTTTGTCGGTTTTTTTCTTTGCATAAGAAGGATATTCAATAGTATATATAGAAATGTATTAATAATAAAACAATGTTTCATAATATGGAATGAGATTGGAGGTTAGGATATGCAAAAGCATAAAATAATTAAAAAAATTGTTAATGAGGGCATTGTTGCTGTAATTAGAGCTAATAATAGCATTGAAGCACGAAATATCATTGAGGCAGTTCGACTTGGTGGTATTTCTTCAATAGAGGTCACTATGACTGTGCCTCATGCTTTAGATCTAATTAAAGAAATAACAAGTCATTATCAAGGAGAAGATGTCTTAATCGGTGTAGGTTCGGTTTTGGACCCCGAAACAGCAAGAGCTGCTATTTTAGCTGGAGCTCAATATGTGGTAAGTCCATGTTTAAATCCTGAGGTAATCAAATTATGCAATAGATACATGGTACCATGTATGCCCGGAGCTATGAGCGTCAAAGAGGTAGTGGAAGCAATAGAATTAGGTGCTGATATTGTTAAAGTATTTCCAGGGGAAGTGTTAAAACCTAATTTTATTAAAGCTATAAAAGGGCCTTTGCCTCAAGCTAATTTAATGCCTACCGGTGGTGTAGCTTTAGATAATGTTCAAGATTGGGTTAAGGCTGGAGCTGTGGCTATTGGTGTCGGAGGTGCCTTGACTAGTGGAGCTAAGACTGGTAATTTTGACTTGGTTACAGAGACAGCTAAAAAATTTGTTAATGTTTTGAAAGAAGCAAGATTAAAACAGGAGGGGTTAAAATGACAAAAAAGGTAGTTACTTTTGGAGAGATAATGCTTCGTTTGTCTACGCCAGGTTTTCAAAGATTTGTGCAGGCTAATTCCTTTGATGTTGTTTATGGTGGTGGCGAGTCTAATGTGGCAGTATCCTTATCTAATTATGGATTTGATGCTTATTTTGTTTCTAAGGTTCCCAGCCATGAAATTGGGCAAGCTTGTTGTAACTTTTTAAGACAATATGGTGTTAACATTGATTATATAAAAAGAGGTGGAGACCGCTTAGGAATTTACTACTTAGAAAGCGGCGCATCCCAACGTCCTTCTAAGGTTATTTATGATCGGGCTAATTCATCCATTGCCCAAGTAAAGCCTGGAGAGTTTGATTGGGATGAAATTTTTGATGGCAAAGATCTATTCCATTTTACTGGTATAACCCCTGCTATTAGTGATAGTGCAGCTGAAGTAACCTTAGAAGCTGTCAAGGCAGCTAAAAAGGCTGGAGTTTTAGTGAGCTGTGACTTAAACTTCAGGAAAAAACTCTGGACTTCGGAGAAAGCAAACAGGATTATGAGTGGTTTAATGGAGTATGTCGATATTGCAGTGGGTAATGAGGAAGATGCTGAAAAGGTTTTTGGCATTAAGGCTGAAAACACTGATATAACCAAAGGTGCTTTAGATGATTCTGGTTATCAAGAAGTTGCTAAAAAATTGGTAGAGCGCTTTGGATTTAAAAAAGTAGCTATTACCTTAAGGGAAAGCTATTCTGCCTCTGACAATGGTTGGTCTGCCCTTTTATATGATGGTCAAGAATTTTATAAATCAAAAAAATATGATATTAGAATTGTGGATAGAGTAGGGGGAGGAGATTCCTTCTGTAGTGGACTTCTTTATGGTCTATTGAGTGGAATGGATAATCAAAAAGCACTGGAATTTGCCGTTGCAGCTTCATGCTTAAAACATACTATTCTGGGAGATTTTAATTTAGTTAGCGTGGCCGAGGTTGAAAGCTTAATGTCTGGTGATGGCTCTGGTAGAGTTCAAAGATAAAATAAAGACAATTAATAAATGATTTCTATTTAAAAAAAGGATATTTTGTGTATATGTAGAAAATTTATTATTGATAAATAAAATATTGTTTCATAATTTGAAACGGGGGAAGGGGGATAGCTTAATTACTATAAAATTATTAATAAAAATTTTTGATAATTTCTAAGGGGGAAGCTTTAGATGAAAAAGAAATCTTTAATTTTAGTTAGTTTATTATTAATCGTATCTTTAGCTCTAGTCGGTTGTACAGGTGGTTCAGGAAGTAAAGAACCTGAACAAACTGCTTTTCCTGAAAAGGAAGTATCTTTAATTGTTCCATTTGCTGCTGGTGGTGGAACTGATGCGGTTGCTAGAGCATTAGCCAATGCTGCTGAAGAATATCTAGGTCAAAATATTGTTGTTGTTAATAAAACAGGTGGCTCTGGTGCAGTGGGTATGACTGAAGGGGCCAATGCTAAGGCTGATGGTTATACAGTTACAATGATTACTAGGGAAATTGTTTCTTTACCTCTAATGGGCTTAGCTCAGATTACTGCCGATGATTTTGATTTATTAGCTAACATTAACCAAGACCCTGCTATGATCTTAGTTGAGAAGGATTCAAAGTATCAAACAGTTGAAGATTTAATTGCTGATGCTAAGGCTAACCCAGGAAATCTTAAGTTTGCTAGTACTGCTATGCCAAACTTCTATCTATTAGCTATTGAAATCAATCAAGATGTTAAATTTAACCAAATTCCTTACAATGGTGCCGCTGAAGCAATTCCTGCAGTATTAGGTGGCCATGTTGATTTTACTATTACTAACCCTGGTGAAGCTGCTGGTCAAATTGAGGCTGGCCAATTAAGACCTTTAGCGGTAATGAGTTCTG
>JAAZJU010000252.1 GCA_012800195.1 Clostridia bacterium | reverse complement strand
TTTGCGAGGCCATCAACGAGACCGTTTTTGACAACTGGTCTGATAAGGGCGGCTTTGAAAACATGCGAAGAGAGGCCATTCACGTTGCGGCTGTCGCCATAGGATTCCTTGAATGCTTGGAGCGCAACAAGGAATTGTGGTTTCCGGAGCGGGCCCAATATGATCAATGTGTATCGTGCGGAGCTTATGTCCCAGAGGGGAGCATGGTCTGCCAGGCTTGCGAAGATGATCCATCCCATGCGCTCCGCAAGGCAGGGGAACGTGAGGTAACAGGGAGGTATGGCGTATGTCGAGGGAAGATCCAAGAGACATTATAGCGAGAATCGCCGCAGAAATTGCTTCTAAGACTGCACTGGACGTATATACGAAGCAGAAGGAGAAAGAAAACAAACGCCGGAGAGACCGAAGGTTGCGGGACACCAAGCGTTTGATGAAAAACTATCGAGAGATTAAGATCCATGCAGGAGATGCCATTGCTTCCCTGGCCGAGGTTGCAGATGAAGACTATGAGTTCTTCAGGATCATGCTGGGATACGATGAGAATGTTGATGTTGGAGCCATAGTCAGGTCAAAAGCTCGTTCCGCTATTATGCTCGCCCACATCGATGCCATGCTGCGGGCGTATGAGATCATCTGTCTTACCTCTAAACGGCCTGAAGAACAGAGACGTTATCGTGTTCTAGAGGCGATGTATTTGAGGGACGAGCCGGTGCCTGCTAAAGACATTGCAGAGGCCGAAGGCATTGACCTAAGGACAGTGTACAAGGATCTCGATGCCGCTTGCGAGAAGATGAGCGCACTGCTTTTTGGGATACAGTGGATCGAGAGAGAGTAAATTGAGCGCCTTTTAGGGCAAAAAGTGGGCATTTACAATATACATCGAATAGTATAACATGTAAGGTAGTAAAATTCTAACTAGCCGGCGGCTCCTCGAAAGGGCCGCTATTTTTTCAGAAAGGAGGCTTATGGCTACGTGTTTTGCTCCTTTGCACGTAGTCGTGCACCGGGCCGGACTGCCTCGCCACCAGTCGGCAGCGGGCGAAAGCAGAAAAGGAGGCAGACAGCGTCGTGTTTTCAAGAGTTGTCAAGAGATTCACCCACAACCCGTCATTTTACTACTCCATGTCCATCGCAGCTACCTGGGCGGGTGTGGGGTCACTGATGGTCGGTATTCAGATGGCGCAGGATTACGGGATTATCCCGTTTTTGCTCTGGGCCTTGGGTAACACTCTCGCATGTATCGTGTTTGGTGTCCTTTCACCCGCGATACCAAAGCTGAGGGAAGTGTTCCGCAGCAGGCTCATGCATTTCCTGACCGGGATACTGTGCGTATTCCAGGTATGGATTAACATGAATGGCATTCAGACGATTTTCCGAGACACCCCACTAACCGGCACATTCGGCATGGTGCTGGCCTACGCAGTGGCGGTGTTTTTCATCTTCCTGCTGATTCGGTTTGGCATGATCCGGAACGTGTTAACGGACAGTGCCAGCTGGATTGCTGTATATGCCGTAGGGGTAGTATTGACGGTGGCAGCGATCATTCACTCACGGGGAAATATGAATGTGCTGCCGCTAGGACTTGACCAGATCCCCGCTGGAATAGAGAAGTTCCTACTGCTCCTACCTGGTG
>JAAZJU010000001.1 GCA_012800195.1 Clostridia bacterium | reverse complement strand
GAAATATATTAAGATGTAAGAAATATATTAAGTTGTAATAGGTAAGAAATAATTAATATGTTACAATTCAGAGAGGAGGTAATAATATGAACAAAAGACGGTTGTTATCATTATTGATGCTTTTATTATTTTTATTTGCATCTATATTGCCAGTAGCTGCCATTTCTGATAAAACTGTAATGATTGTGCCTGTTGAGAAGACAGTAGAAAAAGGTCTTGCGGCTTTTATTGAAAGAGCTTTTACAGAAGCTAAAGAAGAAAATGTAGATATTATTATTCTAGAAATAAATACCCCAGGAGGTAGTGTGGATGCAGTTTTAGATATTAAAACTACAATAATGAATTCTCCGATTACCTCTGTAGCTTTGGTTAAAGGGCAAGCTATTTCTGCAGGAGCTCTAATAGCCTTGTCTGCTGATCATATAGCAATGCAACCTGGCGCTACTCTAGGTGATGCTGAGATGCGGATAGGAAATGAAAGGGTGACTGATGAAAAACTCCTTTCTAATTGGAAAAAGGAATTGGCCTCTGCTGCTGAAGCCCAAGGTAGGGATCCTGAGATTGCCATGGCTTTTGCTGATCGGGATATGGTTATTGAGGGAGTAATCGAGGAAGGAAAATTATTAACCTTAACCACTAAGGAAGCTTTAGAATTAGGAATGGCCGATTACCAAGTGCAGAATAGAGAAGAACTTTTAGATCTCTTTGGTCTTGAAAATCCTCGGATTATTAATGCCGATCCCACCACTACAGAAAGAATAGCTAGGTTTTTAACCAATCCTTTGATTTCTCCTATCCTACTAACCCTAGGAATAGCAGGATTAGCAATTGAATTTCTAACAGCAGGGGGCTTTGGAATATTCGGATTGATAGGCCTAGGTTCTTTAGCTTTGTTTTTTGCTGGTTTCATAGTTTTAGGTATGTCCAATTGGACTGTGGTCTTATTATTCATTTTAGGAATTTTACTATTAATAGGTGAAGCTTTTGCCCCTGGATTCGGCATCCTGGGAATTAGCGGTCTAATATCAATTATTGCCAGCATTGTTTTAGTATCTCCTAGCTTTGAAGCCGCTTTAATTTCTTTAACAGTGGCTTTAATTGGTACGATAATCCTTGTTCCTATTAGCTTTAAATTTTTAGCGGTAAGGGGTGTTTGGCAAAAGCTAATTTTAGGTAGTAAATTAGGGACAGAGGAAGGTTATGTTGCAGCCAAGAAGGAATTAGCGGACTATATTAACAAAGAGGGGGTTGCTATAAACACTCTCAGACCGGCAGGAACAGTGGAATTAGAGGATGGTACACGGCTAGATGTAGTTTCCTCAGGAGATTATATTCCTAAAGATAGTAAAGTCCGGATAGTGAAGGTAGAGGGGAACAGAATTGTTGTCCAAAAAATTGATTAAAGGAGGAACATAAGATGCTTTTTGAATTATCTTTATTAATTTTTGTGGCTTTTATAGTATTATTCCTGGCAGTTTTATTTACTCTTATCCCTGTGGGGCTTTGGATCTCTGCTTTAGCAGCAGGTGTAAAAGTAGGTTTAATGACTCTTGTGGGGATGCGCCTAAGAAGGGTAACCCCTTCTAAGATAGTTTTGCCCTTAATTAAAGCTGTAAAAGCAGGGCTAGATCTAGACACAGAGAAGCTGGAAGCTCACCATTTGGCTGGTGGTAATGTAGACCGTGTTGTAGATGCTTTAATTGCTGCTCAACGGGCAGGTATAGCGTTGAATTTTTCCAGAGCTGCTGCTATTGATTTAGCGGGTAGAGATGTAAAAGAAGCGGTTACTGTCTCCGTTACCCCTAAAGTTATTGAAACTCCTGTGGTATCAGCTATGGCTAAAAACGGTATTCAAGTAAAAGCCACTGCTAGGGTGACTGTAAGAGCTAACATCGAAAGGCTCGTGGGTGGTGCTGGCGAAGAAACCATAATTGCCAGGGTTGGTGAGGGGATAGTTTCTACTATCGGTAGTTCTGTTTCCCATGAAAAGGTCTTGGAAAATCCGGATCTTATTTCTAAAACCGTTCTATCTAAAGGCTTAGACTCTGGTACTGCCTTTGAAATATTATCTATTGATATAGCTGATGTGGATGTAGGTAAAAATATTGGTGCCGAACTTCAAACTGACCAAGCAGAAGCTGATAAAAAGATTGCTCAAGCTAAGGCTGAAGAGCGGAGAGCTATGGCTGTAGCTCAAGAACAAGAGATGCGTGCTAGGGTAGAGGAAATGAGAGCTAAGGTTGTAGAGGCTGAAGCTGAAGTGCCAGCAGCTATGGCACAAGCCTTTAGAGAAGGAAAGTTAGGAGTTATGGATTATTACAATATGCAAAATATCATGGCTGATACTGCTATGAGAGAAAACATTGCTAAACCCAATATGGATAAGAAATAATATTGACCTACCTTATCTGAAAGGTGGTGTACTTCTTGGAAATTGATATAGTTGGTATTCTGGTTTTTCTTTGGTTTATCTTTAAAGGCTTAAGACAAAGCCAAAATGCCAAACAAGAACATGAGCAAAAACAAAGGGAAAGGATGGGAAAAACCAAACCGAGGTCCGGGCCAGTCATAGAGAAAAGACCTGTAGTGGAGGAAGAGAAGGATATTCCAACATTTAATCCTTTTCCTACTTGGTTTCCTTTTCCTATTCCCATAGAAATTGAAGTTGAAGAACCAAAACCAAAACCAAAAAGGAAGAAAAATAAAGCCAAGCCTAAGCCAGTGATTACAGAGGTAAGACAAGAGGAAAGAGAAGAGAAAAGAAAAAGGGCTGATAGGGAGGTTAAAAGCCCTTCTATCTGGGAAGATTTTAGTATGCCAGTTAATCCTATTACCCAAGGTGAATTGGAATGGAAAAATAAAGATACTGGTCTAGAACTAGATCGGAAAGCTCTAGTAAATGGAATAATCTTGTCAGAAATTTTGGGACCTCCTAAGGCTAGGAGAATTAGGTAGTACTTCAACACCTATCCACTTTGGATAGGTGTTTTCATATATAATGAATTTACTATCAGAGAAAAGCACACATTAACCATGAGGGGGTTATATGTGTGGAAAAATTAGATCAGGTCTTACTCCAGACCTTTATTGCCTTTTTCGCCATCTTAATTTTGACTAGGATTTTAGGTAAACAGCAAATAAACCAATTAACCTTTTATGAATATATAAATGGCATTACCTTCGGATCCATTGCAGCAAATTTGGCTAGCGATACAGATCAACATATGGCCCTTCATTTAGCTGGTTTGATTTTTTTTGGGATACTAACAGGTTTGATGGCTTTTATTTCTATGAAAAGTAGGCCTTTAAGGAAACTTATAGCTGGTGAGCCGGTTATAGTTATTCAAGATGGTAAGATATTAGAAAATAATTTAAAAAAGATGCGCTATAATCTGGATGAACTAACCTCTGAACTAAGAAGTAAGAATGTCTTTGATATTGCTGATGTGGAGTTAGCTCTAATAGAACCCAGTGGCAAATTAAGTATTCTAAAATATGCTGAGTTAATCCCTCCCACCCGTCAGGATTTAAATATTCCTGCCAATTCTAAGGGCTTAGATATTGAAGTTATCATGGATGGAAAAGTAATTTATACTAATCTTGAAAAAATGGGTTTAGATGGCAGATGGTTATTAAACCAATTAGAAATTAAAGGTATAAATAATATTAAGCATGTGGCTTATGCCAGTGTTGATGCCAACCATCAACTATTTGTCGATACCTATGAAGATAAAATTGAAGGGTTAATTGATATCTCCGATGATTTCAAATTGCCCTTAACTATGGACACCATAAAATATGGTGAAAAGGATGAAAAAAGCTAAAGGCAAATAGAGAGAGTTTCAAGCATATCCCTTTCTTTCCTAGCATAAATTTATTAGGAAAGTGAGGGGTTTTTTATGCAAAAAATCAAACACAAATTCTCTAATATGTTAGATATCCCCAAGGATGTTTTGCTAGATTTACCCAAGATAACAATGATTGGGGATATACAGGTTTATATTGAAAACCATAAAGGAATTATCGAATATACCAGCAATTTAGTTCGAATCAGTACAGCACTGGGTCAATTAGTTTTGATTGGTGAAGGTTTAGTTTTAAGGAACATAGGCTTAGAGGAAATCTATTTGGATGGACGGATAATGGAAATAAAATTTGAAAGATAATAGGCATTATTTAGAAGGAGGAAAAATAATGAAATGGTACTCCTATCTGGTGGGATATTTGATAATAATAATTGAGGGTCCTTTCCCCGAAAAAGTAATTAATATGGCTTTAGCTCGGGGAATTTTTTTATGGGATATCAGAGACCTAGGAAACAAAAAAATATTACTTAAAATTCGTTTAAATAGCTTTAAACCACTTAGGCATATTGTACGACAGTGCCAATGTAGAATGAGGATTTACGAAAGGGGGGGACTTCCTTTTGAAATTTCCCGCATGAAAAAAAGAAAGGTATTAGTTTTAGGGAGTTTTCTTTTTTTGGTTAGTCTCTATATTTTAAGCTCTTTTGTGTGGTTTATAGAGGTAAAGGGCAATGAAGACTTAACTTCAGAGGATATTCTCATGATTGCCCGACAGTATGGTTTGGAGCAAGGCGTCTCCTTACATAATTTAGATCTAGATAAATTAGAAAAGGATATTCAAGAAGCTCATCCTAAAATAGCCTGGGTTGGTATCACCACAACTGGCACTAAAGTTACTATTGAAATAGCAGAAAAAGTCTTAATTCCTGAAACTGACAATAATCAAAGAGCAGATTTGGTAGCAAAGATTGATGGTGAAATTAAAGAAATGTTAGTATTAGTAGGAACACCTCAGGTCCAAGAAGGGGATAGGGTTAAAAAAGGTCAAGTACTTATTTCTGGAACAATCTATCCAGAAATCTATATTCGAGAGGATGGTGTAACTGTTCCAACAGGTGAACCAGAATTTGTTAGGGCTCGAGGGATAGTACGAGGTAAAACAAAGCATTCTATTATTGCTTCTTGCCCTCTAGAGGAGAAAAAAACTAATTATACAGGAAGAAATACTCGCCAGATAATAGTAGCTTTTAAAGATAAGCAAATCATAGTTGACGGACCTAAGGAAGTGCCCTTTAGTAATTATAAAACAGAGACTATTTCTAGAAATTTATTAAGTTGGAGGGATATAAGAATACCTGTCGAATTAATAACTAAGTATTATGAAGAAATTGAAAGTGAAACGATTATTCATGGATATGAAGGAGCCTATAGGGAAGCTATTGAGAGAGGAGAAAAAGCTCTTAGAAAGCAAATGGCTCAAGATGTAAAGATTATAAACAAAGAAGTGAAATTAGACCCCACAGGAAATCAAAGCCAAGGGATTGTTGAGGTAGAAGTAATATGGGAGTGCATTGAGGATATAGGTCTTCATCTGGAATTTTAGTTCCTTATAAGTTATAATTTAGTGATAAACTTTATACAGGGGGTATATTTCAGTTTGGGAAAAATTCATCAGGAAAAATTTATTCTAAAAGACAATGACCAGGCAGCAGCTCTTTTTGGCCTACAGGATAATAATCTTAAATTTTTAGAAGAAAATCTCAAGGCTCAAATAGTATCTCGAGGAGAAGAAATTATTATCTCGGGTACAGAAGAAGATGTTAAAATTGCCAAGAAACTAATTGAAAATTTAATTGAGTTAATTGATGCGGGTAAAGTTATTAATGTTTCCGATATAAATTATATTTTAGCTACCTTAACCGAAGAACCAGAGCAAAAAATTACTGCATATCTTTCTGAAATATTGCAAACCACTTGGCGGGGAAAACAGATACGACCCAAGACCCTAGGCCAATATAAGTATATTAAAGCTATAAAAGATAAGGATGTTATTTTTGGTATTGGTCCTGCTGGTACAGGTAAAACTTATTTGGCCGTAGTTATGGCTATTAGGGCTTTGCGTAATAAAGAGGTACAAAAGATTATTTTGACTCGACCTGCTGTAGAGGCAGGAGAAAAACTGGGCTTTTTGCCTGGGGATTTACAGGATAAGGTTGATCCTTACCTTCGCCCCCTATATGACGGTTTATATGATTTACTGGGGTTTGAATTAGCTCAAAAATATGTGGAAAAGGGAATTATTGAAATTGCCCCCTTGGCATATATGAGAGGCAGAACCTTAGATGATTCTTTTATAATTTTAGATGAAGCTCAAAATACTACTTCTGAACAAATGAAAATGTTTTTAACCAGAATAGGTTTCGGATCAAAAGCGGTTATTACTGGGGATATAACTCAGGTGGACTTACCCAAAAACACCCAATCAGGTTTAGTTCTAGTACAAGACATACTACAAGGTATACCAGAGATTAGTTTTCAATATTTAACACGCTCGGATGTTGTTCGTCACCCTGTCGTAGGAAAAATTATTGCAGCTTATGAAAAGTATCAAGAGGTGGAGGAGAGGAGGTAACCTTTTGACAACGGATAAAAAAAGACTCTTTCGTTTGCCTCAACCTATATCTACTTGGCTTGGTCGTACGAAGGTTCGACGCTTCCTATGGGCCACTTTGTTCTTTGCTTTAAACTTGGCCATACTTTCATGGCACTTTATACCAGAACGAGTAACTTTAGAATTAGGACAAGTAAGTCCAGTGGATATAAGATCCCATAGGTATTTAACCTTTCAAGATGCGGAGGCCACAGAAAGAAAGCGTCAAGAAGCTGCTTTTGCAGTACAAGATGTCTACGAACTAAACAAAGAAATTCTCAATGATAACCTTCAACAAATATCTTCGCAATATAAAAAAGTAATAGGAGTAATAATAAATGACAACTTAACCCAGGAAGAAAAGATAACTACCTTAAATTCTTTAGGTATGCCTCTTAGTGAGAGTACCTGGGCTGAGATAATCGAGATGGAACTGGTTAAAATCCAAGCCTTAGAGACTCAAACTAAGATTATTGTAGAAAGTGTTTTTGCCAATGGGATAAATATTGATACCTTAGACTTTGCTACTGAAAGAATTGCCGCTGAAGTAGATCTTCTCAACCTTCCCTCAGCTTATCGCCAGTTGATGAAGGGGATATTAAAAGCGGTGGAACTTAAGCCTAACCTGGTTTACAATCCCATAGCCACAGAAGAAAGAAGAAGGGAAGTCAGGGATAAGGTAGAAGAGGTTAATGTAATTATCCAAAAGGATGAGAAAATTGTTAGCGCTGGAGAGGTCTTGACTCAACGGCACATAGATATACTCACTTGGTTGGGTTATAAAAATAATACTTCACCCTTAGTTACTATTGGCGGCTTAATCTTATTCCTTGGCTTAATGATGTTCTTAATAGCAATTTTCCTGAGACATTATCGGAAAGATCTCTACCGTAATGAAAAATACCTAGTGCTTTTAATGCTATTAAGTTTAATTACAGTAATATTCAGTAAACTTATTTTTTCCATTAATTTAAGTGGTACTTTAGCTAGGGCAGAACAGGTAGGGCACATGATACCTGTTGCAGCGGGGTCTATGTTAATAGCTATTCTCTTAGATATCCGTCTAGCAGTGTTTATGACTGGAATTTTTGCTATTCTTGTAGGTCTAATTACAGAACAAATACCTTTTGTCGTGACAGCCTTAACCAGTGGTTTGATGGGTGTATATGGTGTATCCTATCTTAATCAACGCTCGGATTTAGCTAAAACAGGATTATATATTGCTTTAGCTAATATCGTTAGTGTTGGCGCCATGGGGATACTTTATAACTATGAATGGTCAGTTTTTATAATGGCTGTAGCTTTTGCAGTAGGTAATGGAATTCTTTCAGCGGTGTTGACCATTGGCTTTTTACCTTATTTGGAAAGTGCTTTTGGTATAACAACTTCTGTAAGGTTATTAGAGCTTTCCAATCCTAATCATCCCCTACTTAAGAGGTTGTTATTGGAGGCCCCCGGGACCTATCATCATTCTATTTTAGTTGGAAATTTAGGCGAAGCTGCTGCAGATACCATTGGAGCGGATTCACTCTTAGTTAGGGCTGGAGCATATTTCCATGATATAGGTAAAATAAAACGTCCGTACTTTTTTGTAGAAAACCAAGTGGCTGGAGAAAATCCCCATGATAAAATTGCTGCGCCTTTGAGTACACTAATAATTACCTCACATGTTAAGGATGGGGTGGAATTAGCCAAAGAACATGGGGTACCCCAGGCTATCATCGATTTAATTGCCCAACACCATGGTAATAGCTTAGTAAAGTATTTTTATCATAAGGCTAAGGAAACAGAAAAAGAAGATACCTTTAAAGAAGAAGATTTTCGCTATGATGCACCTAAACCCCAAACAAAAGAGGCTGCCTTAATTTTGCTAGCAGATACCGTTGAAGCTGCTGTTAGATCCTTAAAGGAACCAACCCCAGGCAAAATAGAAGGTATGGTCAGAAATCTCATTAAGGATCGCTTAAACGATGGGCAACTAGATGAATGTGATTTAACATTTAAAGATTTAGATAAGATTGCAAACACCTTTGTACGGGTATTAAATAGTATATTGCATTCTAGGATAGAATACCCTGAGAGTGTCTTAAAGGCTATGGAAAAGAAAAAGAAGGGTGAAAAAAATGTCGCTCATAATGACCAACCAACAACATCAGGTGAAACTACCCCCCCAGTTGGAAGTTAAATTAGAAAAAATAGTTCAAATGGGTTTAGAAATCGAAGGGGTGGATAGCTCTGCAGAAGTCAGTTTAGTATTTGTGGATGATCAAGAAATTCAAATTTTAAATAAAACCTATCGGCAAAAGGATCAGCCTACAGATGTTCTTTCCTTCCCTCTATGGGATGGAGAGGAGGAGGCTTCGGGTGAGATTCTTCTTGGAGATATTGTTATTTCCTTAGAAACTGCTCAAAGACAAGCAGAAGAATATGGGCATTCTTTAGAAAGAGAAATAGCCTATTTAATGGTCCATGGGTTACTTCATTTATTGGGTTATGATCACCTGGACTCTGAAGAAAAACAAGTTATGCGACAAAAGGAAGAAGAAATATTACATGCCATAGATTTATATAGGTAGGAAATGCTATGAAAAATGGGTATAAATTTTCTAGAACCTTAACCTTTGCTTGGAGAGGGATAAAGTTTTGCATAAGAAATGAACGAAATATGCGGTTTCATTTAATAGCGGGGACTTTGGCGGTAGCAGTAGGTTTTTTGCAGAGTATTTCTTTACAAGAATGGGCGATATTGTCCTTAACAATTACCTTAGTTCTTGTCCTAGAAATGATTAATACAGCCATAGAAAATGTTGTTGATATGTTTACTACTGATTATCATCCTCTAGCCGAGGTAGCCAAAAATGTGGCTGCTGGTGCAGTATTAGTAGCCGCCCTAAATGCATTGGTTGTCGGGGCGGTTATATTTTTAAAATAATATGGTGGTGTTTTGATTGGAAATTGGAAGTATACTGCAAATGGTCTTAATGTTGATTTTACTGAGCTTGTCGGCGTTTTTTTCTGGCACAGAAACAGCCTTGCTTTCTGTAAATAAGGTGCGGATTTTGCGGTTGGTTGAAGAGGGTAATAAAAGAGCCCAAGCAGTACAAAAAATGTTAGATGCTCCCAGTCGTTTAATCGCAACCATACTAATAGGCAATAATATCGTCAATATAGGTGCTTCGGCTTTAGCAACATCTATTGCCATTGATATTTACGGCAATGCAGGGGTCGGAATTGCTACTGGTATTATGACTCTCTTAGTATTGGTTTTTGGCGAAGTTACCCCAAAAAACTTTGCTAATCACAATGCCGAAAAATGGGCTCTAGCCTATGGGGTTGTAGAGCTCATAAGGATCTTAAGTGTTATATTTAGTCCAATTATTATGATTTTAAATGTAATTACTAACTTTTTCCTTAAAATTACAGGGGGACAAGCGGATAAAGATCCTTTTATTACTGAAGAGGAATTAAAGCTTTTAGTTAATGTAGGACAAGAGGAAGGTTTAATTGCAGAAAGCGAAAGGGAAATGATTAATAGCATTTTTGAGTTTGATGACACCTTAGTTAGAGAGGTAATGGTTCCTAGAATTGATATTATTGCTTTAGATGTCAATGAATCTGCTTATAATGCTGTATTAGCAGTTGTTGAAGTAGGTCATTCTAGAATACCGGTGTATGAAGATACAATTGATAATATCATTGGAGTAATTTATGCCAAGGATTTATTAAAAAATCTTAATAATGACTTAAAAAATTTGGACCTTAGAAAAATTATGCGGCCAGCTTATTATGTCCCTGAAAACAAAAAGGTGAAAAATCTATTAGCAGAATTAAGACAAGCGAGGGTTCATATGGCTATAGTCTTAGATGAATATGGGGGAACAGCGGGACTAATAACTATTGAGGATGTTATTGAAGAAATAATTGGTGATATTCAAGATGAATATGATGATGAGGAGGAAACCTTTACTGTTTTACCCGATGGCTCCCTGTTAGCCAATGCCAGGGCAAGTATTTACGATGTGAACGAAATCTTACATATAGATCTACCTGATGATGAGTTTGAAACTCTGGGTGGACTAGTTTTTAATCTATTGGGCCATTTGCCCAAGGTAGGGGAGGAACTTATTTTGGACAATGTGCACATTAAGGTAGAAAAAATCTTAGGACGTAGAATAGATAGAGTTAGAGTATGGCTTGATGAAAGTGGAAAAGGTGAAGAAAATGAATCTTCAGGATAAAAAAACAGTGATGATTATCATTACTTTGGTAATACTAGCTGTAACTGCTGGTGGTGCTAGTTTTATCTTTATTGATAAGCTTTTAACTCCTTCTGAAAAAAATGTTGAGGAAAACCAGGAAGAGTTTATCCCTGAAGAAAATTTTCCTGAATTCACCAAAGATGAGTGGTTAAGTTTATCTAGAGAAAGAACTTTGATGGTAATTATTGATAATGATGTTCAGGCTCGCCCCCAAGCGGGTCTCAATGAGGGAGATATAATTTATGAATTTCCTCTAACAGAGGGTCGCTCTAGCTTTATGGCTATTTACTCTCGTTTTAATCCGCAACTAATAGGACCCATTGGAAGTATTCAGGATTATAATGTAGAAATTGCTCAAAACTATGATGGTATTTTTGTCCTTAAGGGTGGAAGTTCTCAAGCCTTGGAACTATTAGCTGATTTAAATAACCTTAATAGTTTAGGGGGAGGGGTTGATCGAGCCTTTTGGCGAAAAAATGATAGGGTGGAACCCTATAACCTTTATACTGATACTCAATCCCTACGGAGAGTAGCTGCCCAGGAAGGCTTTGCCGACCAGCCTAAAATAATAGATTTTAATTATTTAAATGAGGATGAAAGCTTCATAGGAGAAAAAGCAGAAAATATAGTGATTGAATATGGAAATAAGGATTATCTTATTCAATATCAATATGAAAAAAATAGTAGGAGATATTTACGAAATACAGCAGGTAATAAGCACCTGGATGATCAGGGTAGGCAATTGTCTGCTAAAAATTTAATAGTGCAAATAGTTAGAACTGATTTTTCAGGTGAAAAAGAATATTTGAAAATTGATCTTGAAGGTCCAGGCAGGGCGTTGTTTTTTGCTGATGGTCGGGTCCAAGAAGGCAAGTGGCAGAAGGAACAGGGAGAAATTCAATATTATAATGAAGCAGGGGAGAAGGTAGCTTTACGGCCGGGCAATACCTGGATACATATAGTACCGAGTCAGAAACCTATTGTTTATCAGTGAAGTGGGTTTTCGTTATTTCGCGTTTTCGCGGACGCGTAGGCGCGTTAAAAAATTATGAGCTATTCTACATAATAGTGTGCAAGTGGGCGAGAAACCAGTCGTATAGTGAAAATGTATACTGAAGTGAACATACGGAAAATCGGATAAATATTCTTAGCGAAGATGAGGTAATAAAAACTAACGAGCAAACAGGAAGTTTGCGAGAGTGTGATTTGGGTTAGGACGACCCATTGAACACGGTTAGTTTTTATCCGAAGCAAGCTTAGATTATTCCGATTTGGAGTCCAGTGAACGAAATTTACATTTTCAACTAGCATTGTCTGTAGAACTGTAGAACTTGTCTTACGCGCTCGCGCGCCCGCGTGTTCACGCGCTCACTGACCCACAGACTAGCTCATAAGTTAAGTAAGGAGTGAATTTTTAATGGATTATCCCCAATTGGTTAAAATAGCAGAGAAAGCTAAAGAAAAGGCTTATGTACCCTACTCTAATTTTCGGGTCGGAGCAGCTCTTTTGACAGTTGAAGGGCAAGTTTTTACAGGATGTAATATAGAAAATGCTAGTTTTGGAATGACCAATTGTGCGGAACGGACGGCTATCTTTAAGGCTGTTTCTGAAGGGTACAACAATTTTCAAGCCATTGCAATTTCCACTGATACCCAGGAAATTACTTCTCCCTGTGGAGCTTGTCGCCAGGTTTTAATAGAATTCGGTGAAAATATAGATGTTATAATGGCCAATGTAAAGGGGCAATATGAGGTATATAAAATATCAAATTTACTGCCATTGGCTTTTAGTCCTAATAAATTAGAGGAGGAACGGCTTAATGAATAAGGAAGATTATCGTTCTGGGTTTATAGCTATCATAGGTCGACCTAATGCCGGGAAATCCACTTTGCTCAATGAAATACTTGGCAGAAAAGTAGCAATAATGTCTGATAAACCTCAGACTACTAGAAATAGAATTACTGGTGTCTTAACCCAAAAAGATGCCCAAATGATATTTATAGATACACCAGGTATTCATAAGCCTAAACATAAGCTGGGTAAATATATGGTTGATGTTGCGGAAGGTAGCTTAGAGGGTGTAGATTTGGTCTATTATATGGTAGATGCTAATGCTTCCTTTGGTTCTGGTGAACAATATGTAGTAAATAGGTTAAAGAATAGCAAAATACCAGTCTTTCTGATTTTAAATAAAATTGACTTATTAACCCCTGACAAGATTTTGCAAACAATCAGTGAATGGCAATCCAGAGCTGATTTTGCGGAAGTTTTTCCCCTAAGTGCCCTAAAAGGAGATAATGTCCAAGAGCTAGTTGCTAAAACTATTGAATATTTACCAGAAGGACCTCAATTCTACCCTGAGGACGCAGTAACTGATCAACCAGAACAGGTGGTAATTGGTGAACTGATTAGAGAAAAAGTTTTGCATTTAACCCGAGAAGAAATCCCTCATAGTGTAGCAGTTGTAGTAGAAATGTTAGAAACTAGACCGAAAAATACAGTTTATATAGGAGCAACAATCTATGTGGAACGGGATTCTCAAAAAGGCATTGTGATAGGTAAAAAGGGAGCCTTACTAAAAGAAATTGGTCTACAGGCCAGGATGGATATTGAAAAACTCTTGGGGAGTAAAGTGTTTTTAGATTTATGGGTTAAAGTAAAGGATGACTGGCGGAATAGAGAAAGAATTCTGAGAGATTTAGGATATGATAATAGATTATAGGGGGAGTTTTTAATGGTCCGAAGGGATATTGCTCAATTTATAGATCATACTCTTTTAAAAGCTGATGCCACCGAGAAGCAAATAATTCAGTTATGCCTAGAGGCAAAGGAAAACTCTTTTGCTGCAGTATGTGTTAATCCCTATTATGTTAATTTAGCTTCCATGCTTTTGGCCGGTACCAAAGTAAAAATAGCTACCGTAATTGGTTTTCCCCTAGGTGCTAATTCATATAAGGTCAAAGCTTATGAAGCATTAGAGGCCTTTAAAGCAGGAGCTGATGAAATTGACATGGTTATTAATATTGGAGCTTTAAAGGATAATCAAAAAGATATAGTGCAAAAAGAAATACAAGAGGTAGTGGATGTTGCCAAAAATCAATCCTCTGAAAAAATAGTAAAGGTTATCATCGAAACAGCTCTTTTGACTGATGAGGAAAAAACCAGAGCTTGTGAAATAATATTGAAAACAGGGGCTCATTTTGTCAAAACCTCCACCGGTTTTAGTTCAGGAGGTGCCACAATCCAAGATATAAAATTATTAAAATCTATTGTTAGAGATCAAGTGTTAATTAAAGCCTCGGGAGGAATTAAAAATTATGAAACTGCTTTGGCTATGCTCGAAGCAGGAGCCAATAGAATAGGGACCAGTTCCGGCGTGGAGATAGTTAGTGGCCATGAAACAATGTAGTAGGCATTTTGTTTTATGGCTTACTTTTTTTGTAAGTTTATTTTATAATAGGGTTAAGTGGAAAAAGAAGGTCTGTATAGCTTTCTAATAATTAATTAAAATAAATAGTGAAGTGAGTCCAATCAGAAAGGGTGGTCAACTTTGCACGAAAAGGACTTATTATGGCAGTTTTTTATTAAAACTGGTAACCTTGAAGCATATTTAATGTATAAGGATTTAGATAAAGCAGAGGAGTGTTCTTTATCTTTAGCCGTTCCGGGGGAGGAGTAAACACTTGGAAAAACTATTAAAAACCGAGGCTATTGTTTTAAGGGCTAAAAACTATAATGAAGCTGATCAGATTCTTACACTATTTACCCACAAGGCTGGTAAAATAGCGGCAATTGTTAAGGGAGTAAAAAAACCTAAAAGCAGATTACGGGGTGGAGTCCAGGTTTTTAGTCATACAAACCTGGTTTTATATTTAGGTGCCAATTTAGCTACGGTAACAGGGGCGGAAACAATTAATACCTTCTCTTTATTGAGGGAAGATTTAACTAGAATGAGCTATGCGGCATATCTAGCTGAGTTAATAGATTCTTTTACTCCTCCTGGAGAGAAAGATGAAGAAATCTTCAGGTTAGCTCTAATGGGGTTATATTTATTATCAATAGAAGAACCTTGGCTAGTGGCCAGAGCCTTGGAAACAAAGATATTGATGCAAACTGGTTATCAACCTCAAATGGAATCCTGTGTAGAATGTGGTAAAGATTTAACAAAAATCAAAGGAACATATCAATTTGCTCCTATGTTAGGGGGTATTATTTGTCCTTATTGTAATAATAAGGATGGGACCAGAATAGAGATTGGAGGGGAGGCTCTGGGAATGATAAAGAGGCTTCAGGACATAGAATTAACTAAGGTTAATAGATTACGGATCTCCCTACAAGGAAAACAGGAAATAGAAGAGCTTTTAGAACAGCAAATAACCCATAGCCTAGGTAAAAAAATTAAATCCAAAGATTTTTTAGATAATCTAGCCTAATTAAAGTCATTAAATTACAATTAATTTCCTGGCAAGGAGGTTTTAAAATGGATGAACTAGCCAAAATTGATTTACTAAGAGAAAGAACTGGTGTAAGTTATAAAGAAGCTAAAGAAGCTTTAGACCAGGTAGATGGTGATGTGGTATTAGCTCTTGTTAACTTAGAAAATAATCGAATAAATATAGATGATGGTTTAAAAGATAAAAGCGATAAGGTGCTTAAGCAAATAAAAGATATTATTAAGAAGGGTAATGTAAATAGAGTAAAAATTAAAAAAGGCGATAAGGTTATTGCCGATTTCCCAGCTAATGTAGGGGCTTTGGGTTTAGCGGGGGTAGTTTTAAGCCCTACTTTAGCTGTTCTTGGTGCCTTAGGAACTGTGGCGGCCTTAGCCAGTGATTATACCTTAGAAATCGAGCGCCCTAATGGAGAAATAGAAATAAGGGATATTGAAGTTGTGGACGAAGAAAATGATAATTAATTGACAATTAATTTTTTTTTTGCTAAATTAGTAGAAAATATATTAATTAAAGACAATGACAGAGAAAAGTAACTGTAGAGAACTTTTTAGAGAGCTGGGGCTTGGTGGAAACCCGGTAAGTAAATACAGTGAAAGGCCCTCTAGAGTCGCAAGAGGAAAGTAGCTTATTGCTATCAGTAAAACTTGCACCTTTAAAGTGGACATGTAAACATGTCAATTAGGGTGGAACCGCGGGAATAACCTCTCGTCCCTGTTTGGGGATGAGGGTTTTTTTTATTTGATAAACGAAGGAGGATTATAATGAATTTCCAAGAAATGATTTTGGCTCTCAATAAATTTTGGGGGGAACAAGGCTGTATTATTCAACAGCCCTATGACCTAGAAGTAGGAGCAGGGACTATGAATCCAGCTACTTTCTTAAGGGCCTTGGGTCCAGAACCATGGAATGTTGCCTATGTGGAACCCTCTCGAAGGCCTACAGATGGCAGATATGGAGAAAACCCCAATCGCCTACAACATTATTATCAATACCAAGTAATCTTAAAACCCTCTCCTGATAATATTCAGGAAATGTATTTGGATAGTCTTCGAGTTTTGGGGATAGATCCTTTACAACATGACATTCGTTTTGTAGAGGATAACTGGGAATCTCCCACTTTAGGAGCCTGGGGCTTAGGCTGGGAAGTTTGGTTAGATGGAATGGAAGTAACTCAGTTTACTTATTTCCAACAATGCGGAGGTTTGGACTGTAAACCAGTCAGTGGAGAGATTACCTATGGTATAGAAAGGTTAGCTATGTTTATTCAGAAAAAAGATAGCGTATATGATATAGAATGGGTGGATGGCATTTCCTATGGAGATGTCCATCATCAAGGAGAAGTGGATTATTCTCATTATAATTTTGAAGTTGCTGATACGGAAATGCTCTTCATGCTTTTTGATACATATGAAAAAGAGGCCTTGAGGGTTTTAGAGAAAGGCTTAATTCAACCTGCTTATGACTATGTTTTAAAATGCTCCCATACTTTTAATCTATTGGATGCTAGGGGTGCAATAAGCGTCACCGAAAGGACAGGCTATATTACTCGAGTAAGAAATATGGCTAGAAAATGTGCCCAAGGTTATGTCAAACAAAGGGAAGAATTGGGTTATCCCCTTGTAAAGAGCGAAAAGGAAAGAGCACTTCTTGGCTTAGAACCATTAAGAAAGGAGGGTAAATAGGATGCGTAATCTTTTATTAGAAATAGGTACAGAGGAAATTCCTGCTAGGTATATTCCCTCTTCTTTAAAGCAATTAAAAGAATTAGCTCAAGAAAAACTAGAAGAAAGAAGATTAGATTTTGCTTCTGTAGAGGTCTATGGTACTCCTCGCAGACTAGTTTTATCAGTTCAAGGCTTAAAAGAGCAACAGAAGGATTTGGTTCTAGAGGTAAGGGGACCTGCAGTAAAAGCTGCTTTTGACCAAGAGGGTAATCCGACGAAAGCCGCTCTAGGGTTTGCTAAAGGTCAAGGGGTAGAGCCCCATGAATTAACAGTTAAGTCAACAGAAAATGGTGAATATGTTTTCGCCACTAAGAAGGAAATTGGTGGTAATACTAGTGCTGTTTTACCAGAGCTATTACCAGAAATAATTCTAGGAGTACATTTTGCTAAACCAATGCGTTGGGGTAATAAAGAACTTCGTTATGTACGACCCATCCGCTGGATAGTAGCCTTGTATGGTCAGGAATTGATTGAGTTTGCCATTGAAGATATTAATACAGCTAAAATTAGTCGGGGGCATCGCTTCTTAGGTTCTCAAAATATTATGGTGGAGGATGCTAATCTTTACCATGGGTTGATGGAAGAAAACTTTGTAATAGTGGATCCCCAAAAGAGAAAAGAATTAATTTTAGCTGGGGTTAAGGAATTAGCCACAAGTGTCCAAGGAGTTGCTGAAATAGATCCAGACTTATTAGAAGAAGTTATCTATCTAGTTGAATACCCTACTCCATTAATGGGCGGTTTTGATCCAAAATACTTGGAAATACCTAAAGAAGCTGTAATTACCCCCATGAAGGAGCATCAGCGTTATTTCCCTGTTTTAAATCAAGAAGGTGAATTATTACCAAAATTTATTACCGTGCGTAATGGTAACAAGGAACATTTGGAGATAGTACAAGCGGGTAATGAAAAGGTTTTGGAAGCCAGGTTGGCGGATGCTAAATTTTTCTACGATGAAGACCAAAAGATAAAATTAGAGGAATATGTGCCTAGGTTAGAATCAGTAGTGTTCCAAGAATCCTTAGGAACGATCTATGAAAAGGTAGAAAGAATTATCCAGGGGGTCAATAGCCTTACAAATTTATTGCAGCTAGAAGAATCTATAGCAGAAAAGGCCAAACGAGCAGCCTATTTATGTAAAGCTGATTTAGTTACCAATATGGTCTATGAGTTTCCAGAGTTACAGGGAATAATGGGTGAGAAATATGCAAAGCTCTCTGGTGAAAATGAAGTAGTAGCTAAAGCAATATTTGAACATTATTTACCTAGAAATGCTGAGGACATCTTACCAGAAACAATGGAAGGTACCATGGTCAGTATAGCCGACAAGATGGATACAATAGCAGGGTGTTTCGCTGTTGGAATTGAACCTACAGGCTCTCAAGATCCCTACGGTTTAAGAAGACAAGCCCTGGGAATTTGTAAAATTATCCTTGATAAGGGTCTCAATTTACCTTTGAAAGCTTTAATCGGTCAAGCTTTAGATAATTATCAGTCTAAGGTTGAACTAGATAAAGAAAAGCTAACTCAAGAGATCTACTCTTTCTTTGAACAAAGGATTAGAAATATCCTAACTGAGAATGGATATAGGTATGATGTGATTGAAGCAATTATCACGGCAGGTTATGATAATCTTCAGGAAACTCTCCTAAGGGCCGAAGCCTTAGAGGAAATCAAGAAGACTGCTAATTTTAATAAGTTATTAACGGCTTTTACTAGGGCAAATAATTTGTGCAAAAAAGCAGGGAAGATATCGATTAATAACGAATATATAGTGGAAAACGTTGAAAAAAATCTATATGAAAAAGTAGTAAAAGCCCAGGTTGAAGTTAATAAAGCAGTCGGTGAAAAGGAATTCTTAAGGGCCTTAGAAATAATTGCCCAATTAGAAGAAGCTATTAATGCCTTCTTTGAAGGAGTAATGGTTATGTCTGAGGATGAAAATATTAGACTAAACCGTTTAGCTCTGTTACAACAGGTTACAGGATTAGTTGAACCGATTGCTGATTTAACTAAAATCGTGCAAGATTAGATTTATCCGGGGTCTACCCGGATTTTTTTTCTAGAGCTTACGGACGGAGGATTTAACATAAATGGGATATGTGGATATAGAAAAACTAGAGCCAGGTATGATATTAAATGAAGATGTACTGCGCCCCAATTATCGTTTACCCCTAGCCAAGAAAGGGGTTCTATTGACTGATGAATTAATTAGTAAATTTTCTTGCCTTGGTATCTCTGTAGTTAATATTCAACATTCTCATCAAATTGCAGAACAAATAGTAGAAGAAACAACTCTTGTTTTAAAGGATATTTTTGATAATCTTAACTTTGTTTCACAAAAGGATTATAATCGCTTACTACCCTGTGTTAATAAGATTGTATTATTGATACAGGATTTTGGCCGGGAATTAATTGATGAATTATTCTTACTATGGAATGTGGACCAATACACTTTTCATCACTCTATTGGAACGGCTTTCTATTCTGCTTTGATTGCCCAAGAATTAGGCTATAGTGATAAAAAGATTAAGGATTTGGCCTTAGGGGCTATCCTTCATGATATAGGCAAAGGGGTTATTTCCCCTGATATCTTGAATAAACCTGGGATGCTTGAACCACTGGAATTTCTCGAAATGCAAAAACACTGTACATTAGGATACAAAATTCTTTCTGAAACCAGTAACTTTTCAGAAGAGATTAAGTTAATTCCTCTACAACATCATGAACGAATAGATGGAACTGGTTATCCTAATCAATTAAAGGATAAGGAGATTCATGATTATTCCAAAATTGTATCTATCGCCGATAGTTTTTCGGCTTTAACAACTGATCGGATTTATAGAAATAGAGTGAGTAAATTTGTTGCGGCGGAATATATTCAAGAGGCGACTAATGGTGGCTTAGACAAATATTTTGTTAATGTATTTTTGTATACCTTGTTTGGTAATTTAACAGATAGCTGGGTAGAATTAAATAACGGGGAAATTGCTAAGATTTTAACCCTTAATTATAAAAAGCCTATGCGTCCCAAAGTAGCCATATATCTCGGTGATAAGTTTATTAGGGAACTGGATTTAGCTGAAACAAGGGATTTATATATTAAAGATTTCTATAGAAAAGAAAAAAATTTGTAATCATCCAATTCTATAGCAATAAGTTATGAGGAACAAGTAAAGGCAGAATATTGTTTAGGAATTAGATTACCAGTGTATCTGCTTAGTATAATACTAAGCAGATACACTGGTTTATTTATTAGGGCATAATTGACAAGACATTAGTTCAAACTTACTATTAAAGTAAAGATTAAGAAGAAATGGGAGAAATAGTATGGTATCTTTACAGGATGTATATCAAGCTAGAGAAAATTTGACTGGGATAATTCATAAAACTAATCTTGATTTATCCCATACTTTTAGTGAAATCGCGGGTAATTTAGTTTTTTTAAAGACCGAAAACTTACAAAAAACGGGTTCTTTTAAAATAAGAGGGGCTTATAACCATATTGTTTCCTTAAGTCCAGAGGAGAGAGCCAAGGGGGTTATTGCAGCTTCTGCTGGGAACCATGCCCAAGGTGTAGCCTATGGGGCTACTAGGGCGGGGATACCCTCCACTATTGTTATGCCTGAAGGAGCTCCAATTTCCAAGCTCATAGCTACCCAAGGGTATGGGGCCAAAGTGATTCTTCATGGTAATGTTTATGATGATGCTTATAATAAGGCTTTAGAAATTCAAAAGGAACAAGGGGCTACCTTTGTCCATGCCTTTGACAATCGGGAAGTTATCGCAGGTCAAGGTACAATTGGTTTAGAAATTTTGGATGAAGTCCCTGATATTGATGCTATCTTGGTCCCCATTGGAGGGGGAGGACTCATTTCAGGTATTGCTGTAGCAGTTAAAGCTTTAAAACCTGGAGTTAAAATTATTGGAGTAGAGGCAGCTGAAGCAGCTTGTTTTAAAACCTCCCGAGGAAGAGGAAAGTTATGCAACTTAGAAAAGGCTCATACTATAGCTGATGGGATTGCTGTTAAATGCCCAGGGGAGTTAACCTATAATTTAGTTGAAAGATATGTTGATGACATTGTTACTGTTAGTGATGGAGAGATAGCCAGCACTATAATGCTCCTATTAGAACGGGCTAAATTAGTGGCTGAGGGGGCAGGAGCAACAGCCTTAGCAGCTCTAATATATAAGAAAACTCAATTAAGAAATAAAAAGATAGCTGCAGTAATTAGCGGAGGCAATATAGATATGAATTTTATTTCACGGATTATTGAGAAGGGCCTGGTTAAAACCGGTAGAAATGTCAAGTTAAAGGCTATCATTACTGATAAACCAGGTAATCTTCAACAGTTTTTACGAATTATCGCTGAAAATAAGGCCAATGTCATAGCTATCAATCATGATAGATCAAAAGAAGAAATCCCTTTAGATCAGGCGGTGGTACAAATAGTCTTAGAAACCCAAAGTTCAGAACATGTTAATATTATAGTAAAAAACTTAAACAACGCAGGTTTCTTAACGGAAATCGATAATTAAAGGAGGATAAGATGAGAGAATATAGTGTTTTCGATATTTTAGGTCCAGTAATGGTGGGACCCTCTAGTTCACATACAGCTGGTGCTAGTCGCTTAGCTCTATTAGCAAGATCGGTAGCAGGAGGCACACCCCAGGAAGTACAAATTCTCCTGCATGGCTCTTTTGCTGAGACCTATCAAGGACATGGCTCTGATTTAGCTTTATTGGGAGGACTTTTGGGCTTAGGTCCTGATGATGTTGCTATTAAGGATGCCTATAACTTAGCCCAAGAAGCAGGTTTGAAGTATACCTTTACTCCCATTAATTTAGGGGAAAGTTATCATCCCAATACAGTAAAGTTTATAATTAAAACTGCTAATAATGAAAAAATAACTGTCACTGGAGCATCCATTGGTGGGGGTAATGTGCTTATTACAGAAATAAATGACTTTAGTGTTGAATTGAAAGGTGATTTGCCGACTTTGATTTCCAACCATTATGATGTACCAGGAGTAATTGCTCAAGTATCACTAATTCTAGCTCAGCATGAGATAAATATTGCCTTTATGCGGGTATTCCGTAAAGAAAAAAGAAAAATAGCCACCATGGTCTTAGAAACAGATGAACTGGTGCCACAATCAGTATTGGATGAAATTTTGCAGGTTGAGCAAGTGGTTGATGTACGCTTTGTGGAGCCGATTTAAATACAACATAATGGGGTCAGGCATGGGAATGCTTGACCCCATTAAAAGCAAAG
>JAAZJU010000143.1 GCA_012800195.1 Clostridia bacterium | reverse complement strand
TTGCCCTTACCTTCAACAATTGTCGTTTCATCTTTGCTAATTTTAATTTGACGGGCACTACCTAACATATCAATTGTAGTGTTTTCAAGTTTTAAGCCTAATTCTTCGCTAATTACTTCGCCCCCAGTTAAAATTGCAATATCCTGTAGCATGGCTTTGCGACGATCTCCAAAACCAGGTGCTTTAACTGCTACACAGGTAAAGGTGCCTCTTAATTTGTTTAAAATCATTGTAGCTAGGGCTTCCCCTTCTACATCTTCAGCAATTAATAATAAAGCTTTACCAGATTGCACAACCTTTTCTAAAATTGGGAGGATATCCTGGATTGCTGAAATCTTTTTATCAGTAATTAAGATATAGGGATCTTCCAAGACAGCTTCCATTTTCTCAGTGTCAGTTACCATGTAGTGGGAGATATAGCCGCGGTCAAAGGACATACCTTCTACCACATCTAAGGATGTACCAAAAGTTTGAGATTCTTCAACGGTGATAACACCATCATTACCTACCACTTCCATAGCCTCAGCAATTAAGTTACCAATTTCTTTATCGGCAGCAGAGTTGGAAGCAACTTGCGCAATAGCTTCTTTACTTTCAATAGGCTTAGCAATTTTGCGGATTTCTTCAACTGCAACTCCTACAGCCTTTTCAATACCTAATTTAAGCATCATGGGATTGGCGCCAGCTGCCACATTCTTTAAACCCTCTCTAATCATGGCTTGGGCTAATACAGTAGCTGTGGTAGTTCCATCTCCGGCTACATCGTTAGTCTTAGTAGCAACTTCTTTTAAAAGTTGAGCACCCATATTTTCAAATGGGTCTTTCAATTCAATTTCACGAGCAATGGAAACACCATCGTTGGTAATAGTAGGGGACCCGAACTTCTTTTCTAATACTACATTTCTTCCCTTAGGTCCTAAAGTAATTTTTACTGCATCAGTAACAGCATTTACACCAGCTTCTAAAGCTCGTCTGGCTTCTTCACCAAAAATAATATCTTTAGCCATTATGTATTCCCTCCTTCGACATTTAACCTAAAATAGCTAAAATATCTCTTTCATTTAAAATAATTACAGGTTCATCATCAACCTTAATTTCTGTACCAGAATACTTGGAGAAAATAACTTTATCTCCGACCTTTACTTCCATGGGAGCTTTTTGCCCGTTTTCTAAAGTTTTACCACTACCTACTGCTATTACTTCACCTTGCTGTGGTTTTTCCTTTGCAGTATCCGGTAAAACTATACCACTTTTTGTTGTTTGTTCTTGAGCGATGGCTTTAAGTACTACCCTATCGCCTAATGGTCTAATATTCATAAGAAACCCTCCTTTGATTTAGAAATAATAGCATAATATTGTTAGCACTCTATTGTAGTGAGTGCTAATATCTAATAATATAATAGTAAAGGTTGGGAAGAGAATCAAGTATATTTTTAAAAATTTTGTTGTTTTTTGAGAAGCACCCTTAATCCCAGCCACATATCAAGAATATTGCCTTCTTGTGGAATTTTTATACCCTATTTTGTAAATATTACCCTAGATTGCTATAATTCATTTTGAGGTGAGGTAAATGAAAAAAACTATCCGACAACAATATAAAACCTTAAGGGATAGCCTATCCCCAAGGGAAATTGAAAAAAATAGTGAAGCTATCTATAAATTTATTACTTCTTCTTCCCTGTGGAAAGAAGCTCAGAGAATTATGTGTTATCTAGCCATAGGCAACGAAGTTCGCACTAAAGCTATTATCGACAAGGCCTGGGAGGAAGGCAAGGAGGTAGTTATACCTGTTTGTACTGAAAATGCTATTATCCTGCCCAGCTTACTTAGTTCTTTCCTTGATTTGGAACCAAGAACTATGGGAATTTTAGAACCTCGAGAGGGTAAACTTAAAGAGATTGACCCCCAAACAATAGAGTTATGTTTAATACCAGGGATAGCTTTTGACTATCAAGGCAATCGCCTAGGTTTCGGAGCTGGATATTATGATAGATTTCTACCTCTTTTAAAAAATTCCACACCTAAGGTAGCCTTGGCCCACCAAGTCCAAGTGAGTAAAGAACCTTTACCCACTAATCCTTATGATATTCCCATGGATTATCTTTGCACAGAATTAGGACTGGTTTCTATAAAAAATTAGTGGCATATTTTACTTTTTTCCACATACCTATTATATAGCTATAAAGTCCCGAACCCTTTAGTCCATTCCGACTATCTTGAAAACATATGTTCTATCCACACTATCCACAAACTTATCCACAGAAATT
>JAAZJU010000142.1 GCA_012800195.1 Clostridia bacterium | reverse complement strand
TGACGTCTCAGAATAGCTAAAATTTCTAGAATATGATCTGGAGTAATCAACTCCGCAAGCTCCGGTCTTAAGGGAGCTGGTAGGATCTTAATCCCGGAAATATGAGGTATTAGATAGCTTTCTATTAGGTCAATAGTTAACTTGCCCCGTTCTTGAACTAACTCAGCAATGGTTTTCTTAGGGACAATATTTAAAAATACGGAAACATCCCCAAACTGCAGATCTAAATCTACCAAGACAACCTTCTTCTTGGTCCTCTTAGTCAATTGAGCAGCCATATTTACTGATATGGTAGTTTTGCCTACTCCCCCTTTGGTGCCAAAGACAGTAACTACCTGGGGATCAATTTTTTGTTGCCCCTTATTCCCGCTAATATTTTCTATAGTACCCATTCGTTGTTGTTCCAGTTGATAAGTCCTTCTAATGGTATTGCTTAATTCATCCGTATCAAAGGGTTTCACCAGATATTCCCGAGCTCCAGCTTTCATGGCTTTCTTGAGATACTCAGGCTCCCCTTGAACACTAATAATTATTACTGCTGCCTTAGGATAATTAAGGGAGATTTTTTCCGTAGCGGTTATGCCATCCATAATGGGCATATTCACATCCATTAGAATAATATCTGGAGTAAGCTGTTCCACCTTCTTAAGAGCCTGTTCACCATTAGCAGCTTCCCCTACGATTTGGATATCCTCGGCAAAGGATAAAAGTCTCCGGGTATTATCTCTGGTCTCTGTTACATCATCCACAACTAAGACTCTAATCTTATCCTTCATTTTCTCACATCCTTTCTCTTAGTGAGCTTTACTTGAGAAAATCCTCCAGCTCAAAGGGTGCTGTAGAACCTTTGCCTCCATCTAGAGGGGATCTTAACATTAAACGGACTGCTCCTCTTTGGCTAGCCATCATTAAGGGCTTGGTCTCCTCATAATTAACTGCCAATGTAATGGTAGAAGCATTTATCTCTTTGACATCGTTTTTTCGCTCCATTTCCTTACCAACAGCCAAGACGGTCAAATCCTCTACTGCAATAATAGTATAAGGCTCATCCTTAATGGCGATGGTGGTGATCACATCTACCCTATCCCCTGGCTTTATTAAGCCAGCTATACCACTTACTTCGTCAACGGGTATAGTTAAAGCTCTTTTGCCCTCTGGTACTATGTAAGCTAAGCCGTCCTTGGTTTCCCCTGGCTTTAATAAATGCTCCTTGTAAAAGCTCTGTCCCTCTGTCACAGGCACCCGTAAGAAATTACCTATTACTTCTTTGCTATCAGTGATTTCTTGAGGATGCATATATTCTATAGGGATTTTCTTGGTAGTCACCATGCTGCTATCAATTACAGTCTTAGCTGGTAAAGCCCTGGTGGCCACCACTATATTTACATACTCCGTATTATCAAAAGTCTTTTCCAATTCCGTAATATAGGAATAAATTATTCCAGCAGTAAGTAAGCCAAAGATAATAGCTACAATAAAAACTAGTTTATTTTTCAACTCTCCCACCCTATTCTTTAAAATATCAGTTTTATAGCTAATGAGATAGTCTGCAGGTCAGTGTGACGTCTCACGGGTTATTCTGCATGGCAGTGTGTTAGTGTGTTAGTGGGTAAGCATTATGTCTAAAAGGTCATAGCTAATTGGTCAGCATTACATCTCGCACGTCTAGCTAGTTAGTCGGCATTACGGCTTAGTTGTCTAGCTAATAGGTCAGCATGTGAGCAATAAATACTATCATTCGGAATAGCTCATAAGTTTAAAAACGCGCCCACGGAATCGCGAAATAACGGAAACTATTTCACTATTTCACTATTTCACTAATTTACTATTCCACTTGCCCACTCGCCCACTTCGAGACTTGCCCACTAGTTCAATAGCCAGGCTATTGAACCAGCTTCACTCCCATTAATCCAAAGCCGCTCCCTGTTCCTATTTCTCCAGTAGTAACAGTCTCTAAGAATCTTCCTTTAACAAAGTTTTCATTACCCTGTCCAGGTACTTCCTCCACTAAGAACATAGCAAAACCTTTAATCCTTACTTGCTTATGCCCTGCAGGTTCAATAACCGGCACCTTCAAGAGCTTTGGACAATCCCGACTATAATCATCCACTGTACAATAGGGACTATGGGTACATTGAGCCATTCTATAGTCTATGGCTCTCTTAGTGGGATTGGAGATATTACCAGTCTGGACATCTAAGATATCTCCGATTTTTAGTTCTCCATTAAAGCCATAGGTTAAGTTATCCTCATATAACTTTGCCCCAGGCCCCTCTAAAGCTAGAGCACCGAACCAACCGGGACTAACCTCCTCATTTAGGATATCAGTATCCCCAGCCCCTACTTTCAAGGTGTATTGCTCTCCGAATTGAAAATTGTGCTCTTGAATACCCAAGGGCACTGCTCCATTCACTGCCACCATATTGCCCACCAGAGCAGTAGCTCCATGGGCAACTTGTCCCGAATTAAAGCCCAAAACCCTGGCGAAGAAAAACTCTACTTCCTTATTAGCCTGGGCCTTAATAGCCTTATTATCATTAAAAACCTCTAGGCTTATCTTTTCTTTCTCTACACCATTAGCCAGGGCATAGTCTTCCGCTTGCTGTAAGGCCAGTTCAGGATTATGGGGTAGCTCCTGGGCTCCTGCTAACACAGCAGCATCTACCGCATTGCTTAATTGCACATTAGTCAGGTATAAAAGACCTACATCGGTTACTAAGGCAGTAAAGCCTAAAAGCACCGTCATAGCTAAAGCCAAAATAATTACGGCACTACCCTTTTCTTCTTGCAATTGTAACTTCCTCACCTTGTTCCCTCCTACTCAACTCGCATAGTTACTTCACTAGCGGCAATATAAGGGTTACCCAACACCTGAGATATAATTGGGGCGTAAATAGTTACCGGGTAGATTACCTTGACCTTGACTCCCTCCCCCCTAGTACGTAAAGCTTCCTCAGGAGTAATCGTCACTATCAGGGAACCCTCCTCCAAAAAAGGTGCACTGGCCTTGACCTTCTCAAAGATTACCTGGTCACTGGCACCTACCGTGGCCTGGCGAACCCCCTCCCGAGCCCCATGAGCTACCATTAATTGAGTACTAAAAACCCGACCAAATTCAATAATTCCAAAAATCAGTAATAATAGCAGGGGAAGAATAAGAGCCAACTCCACCAAGGCTTGTCCCCTGTTACTTTCCCTTAATTTCTGTAGAAGTAGCTTCATTAGATCACCCCATAATATAGGCTGTTAAAGTACCTATGGAAATGGCCACCCCATAAGGAATACCTTGCTTCAGAGCCCCTTCCCCAAAATGAATTACCTTAAATCTCGTAGCTAGGGCTACCCACAGACCCTGACCTAATTGCCGTAAGGTCTGCCAGAATGCTCCTTGA
>JAAZJU010000141.1 GCA_012800195.1 Clostridia bacterium | reverse complement strand
GCTAAAGGGTACAGATAAATTAAACCCCAGGTAGTTACAAAAGATAGTTGAAAACCTACAGTGAAAAGATTGTAGGGGTTAATAATTAGGATTACCAATCCAGAGGTAGCAAGAATAGAGTAATAATCCTTATGTTTTAAGCCAATCATTAGAGCCATTGTTAAAAGAGCCATTACCGAAGCCCGTAATACAGAAGGGGTTAGCCCTATCAGTACTGCATAG
Organism: Clostridia bacterium; assembly: GCA_012800195.1. Lineage (GTDB taxonomy): Bacteria > Bacillota > Peptococcia > Peptococcales > BICA1-8 > JAAZJU01. Next base: position 4,402 of record JAAZJU010000141.1, on the reverse strand, counting down.
CCACCAAAAATTAAAAGTGCCCCAAAAATACTGTATTTTTTAGGTATTTTGAGAAGGGTGGTTATCCAAAGGTAAAGACCTACTAAAACTCCTACATGTAGACCAGAAACGGCAAAAATATGGACTACTCCAAGTTTTTGGAACATCCCATATAAATCGTCATCCATCTGATTTTTATCCCCTAGAATAATCCCTAAAGCTAAAGGGCCTTCCTCTTCTGGTATGCCTTTTTCTACACTGGTATATATTTTCTCCCTTAAGCTATTGATAAACCCCTTAAAACCTTGGCTTTTTTCTACTAAAGTTACCTCTCGGTTAACTATTAATTTATAGGCTACACCATAATTTTTCCAATAAGACCTTTCTGAAAAGTCACCAGGGTTTGTCCCCGGAGAGGTCGCCATTAGTCTGCCTTTAACTTTAACCATATCACCCCATTGTAATTTTTCCTGATTTACATAAGAGGGGATGGCAACTAACATGGTGGGCTTTATTCTTAAGCCCTGATTTTCTAAGGAAGAAACCTCTAAAAGAAATTGATTATTCCTACTGGTGATAGAATGGACTTGACCTGTGAGTTCTACATTTTTACCTTCCCAATGTGCAAAAATACCTTCAGCAGGACCATTGACTATAACCCAAAAGATACCCCAAATTAGAATTAAAAATAGAAAAACTCCCGAAAAGATATAAGTCCTTTTCAAATATAATGCTCCTGTGAGCAAAAAAGCTACAGCCAAAATTAGCACAAAACCCATGGTCTTAAGCTCAGTAAAATTACCTATAGTTATCCCTAAACTAAAGGCAAGAGTTATATAAACCATGGGGTTTTTTATTCGCAAAAAATCATCCATTTGCTACACCCTTTTAAAGATTTAAAGAAAAATACGGCAAAACTCATAAAATACCTGCCGAAATATTAAGTTTTTTCAAATTTAAGCAGGAAAATGTCTAACATTCGAAAACATTATCGGCTAATTGCTAAATATCTGGTAAAATTAAATTAAAAAGTTATAATTTTGACAGGAAGAGAAAGGGGAGTCCAAAATGATAAAAGATAATAACAACTTAGGATCCCGTCTTAAAATTCAAAGGTTACTCATGGAATTAGAAACATACATAACTCAAAATACTTCTGTACCTTTTACTAACAAGGTCATTGTTGATAAAGATGCTGTTTATGATTTGATAGACAATATCCGGGCTAAATTACCTGAAGAACTAAGAGAATGTGAAAGAATTATAGATAAAAATCAATCACTTGTGGAGAATCTCGAAAGTGAACGACAGCAAATTTTGGATAGTGCCGAAGCTGAAAAAGCTCGAATAATTGCAGCTGCCCAAAAAGAGGCTGAAGAGATTTTAGCCGTTGCTCAGCTAGAGCTTAAATCCGAGTGGAATGAAACTGTTTCCCTAGAAACAGAAGAGCTTTGTCGGAAAATGATTATGCAAGCCCAAAAGGAAGCTCAGCAAATTATTGATCAAGCACAAAATCTAGTAGAAGAGGAAGCCCGAAGGATTATGGCTGATGCTCAAAAACAAATTCCCCAGGCAGAAGAAGAGGCCCAACGAATTATTGCCGATGCTCAAAAACAAATCTCCCAAGCAGAAGAGGAGGCCCAGCGAATTATTGCCGATGCTCAAACGCAAGTTTCCCAAGCAGAAGAGGAGGCCCAGCGGATTATTGCCAGTGCTCAACAGCAAATTTCCCAAACAGAAGAGCACGCTCGAAAAATTATTAGTAGTGCAAATTCTTATGTTGAGGAATTGATGGATGAATTTAACCAATACCTAGAGCAAAATGTTAAGCTAATCCGCCAAGGAAGAACAGAAATTCAACAGGCTAAAGCTGCCCTTAAGCGTAAAAAATAAAAGCACCTCCAAATGTTAGTAAACTAACATTTGAGGTGCATTTCTTTAAAAATCGTCTCGCATAACTGCCCCAGTACTCGCGGAGGTTACTAAAGCCGCATAACGTTTTAAATAAGAATTAGGAAAGGTTGCCTTCGGCTGAGGCTTAACCCATTTACTCTTTCTCTGGGCTAGCTCTTCCTCAGAAACCTGCACATTTAATTTACGCCTGGGAATATCTATTTCTATAATATCCCCCTCTTCCAAGAGACCAATGGGGCCACCTTCTGCTGCTTCAGGTGATACATGGCCAATAGCTGCCCCTGCTGTACCACCAGAGAACCTGCCGTCGGTGATAAGTGCCACATCCTTATCCAAGCCCATCCCAATAATGGACGAGGTTGGACTGAGCATTTCCCGCATACCAGGACCTCCCTTGGGTCCCTCATAGCGAACTATAACCACATCCCCCTTGTTTATCTTACCTCCCATAATGGCAGAGAAAGCTTCCTCCTCAGAGTTATAAACACGAGCCGGTCCTTTGTGAGTTAGCATTTCTTGAGCTACTCCTGCTTGTTTCACCACTGCACCATCAGGGGCTAGATTGCCCTTTAAGACGGCAATACCTCCAGTCTTGGAATAAGGCTGATCTAAAGGCCTAATTACTTCATTATTCATAACTTTGGCATTTTTAACATTTTCAGCTAGGGTTTGACCAGTGACTGTAAATGTTGAACCATCCACTAAACCACCTTCGATTAAGCGATTTAATACTGCTGATATTCCCCCAGCCTCATGTAAATCACTAATCCGGTATATTCCAGAGGGATTCAGTTTGCAAATATTAGGAACCTTGCCGCTAATTTTATCAAATTCCTCTAAGCTAAGTTTAACTTGAGCTTGATTAGCAATGGCTAAGAGGTGAAGTACTGTATTGGAAGAACCACCAATAGCCATATCCAAGGTGATAGCATTTCTAAAGGCCTCTAGAGTCATAATCTCCCGAGGTTTAATATCCTTTTTAACTAAATCTACGATTTTCATACCTGCTCTTTTGGCCAAAGCCTTCCTGGCCCCATAAGGTGCAGGGATTGTTCCATTACCCGGCAAAGCCATGCCCAAAGCCTCTGCTAAACAGTTCATGGTATTTGCGGTATACATACCCGCACAACTGCCGCAGGTGGGACAAGCACTCTGACTTAATTCCTCCAAAGTATCTGCCGAAATCTTACCACTGGCATAAGCCCCTACTGCCTCGAAAGCCCCTTTAATTAAATCCGTATCTTCTCCTTGAAATCTGCCGGGTAACATAGGTCCTCCGCTTATATAAATAGCAGGGATATTTAACCGAGCAGCTGCCATTAGCATCCCAGGAACAATTTTGTCACAATTACCAATTAGTACTAGACCATCAAATTTATGACCTATAGTTACAGCTTCAATTGAATCAGCGATTAACTCTCTACTGGCTAAAGGATAGTGCATCCCGCTGTGATTCATAGCAATTCCATCACAAATACCAATGGCCGGGAATTCCAAAGGGGTGCCTCCCCCTGCTGCTACTCCCAATTTAACTGCTTGGGCAATCTCATTTAAATGAAAGTGCCCCGGAATAATTTCATTGTAAGCGTTAACCACACCAATTAAAGGCTTTTCTAAATCCTCTAGAGTATACCCCATGGCATAGTAAAGGGAACGGTGAGGTGCCCGTGTACTTCCTTTAGTTACCTGATGACTATTCATAAAAGTAAGCCTCCTTATCTAGCCAACACAGTTATATAAAAGTAATAATTTAACCTCTACTATACTACAACACAATAAAAAAATCATTCTTTTTTTCCAGGAGAAATGTGGCTAAAGAGAAATCTCATCTTTTATATTTTCAAAGATTGCAGGTCCAATACCTTTAACCTCCATTAAATCTTCGATTTTTCTAAAAGCCCCATTAGTATTTCGATATTGGATAATGGCTTGGGCTCTGGTGGGACCAATGCCTGGTAAGGTTTCCAGTTCCTTTGCTGTAGCCCGATTAATATTAATTTTACTATTTATATTGGACATGCTGGCCATGGGCAAGGTATTATCAGTATTTGATTCTCCAGCTATTTCATCTTTATAAGGCACATATATTTTATCGCTATCCTGTAGCAAAGCTGCTCTATTTAAATATCTATCTATATCTGCCTCCAATTTGGGTTCCGCCAATTTTAAGACATCTTCAATTCTTGCTCCCTTATTTAAGGAGTAAACCCCAGGATTATTTACTGCTCCCGCCACATGGATATAGATTTTTTCTTCTTCTAAAAAATTTTGTGGATTTTCCTTTTCATCTTCAATATAAATTTCTACAGGTTCATTGGCAAGTTTCCACTGTGTATACTTGGCCCCCGACCAAAAAGAAAGCGCAGTAATTATAACTACAAGGACAATAATAATCTCCTTTTTTAACTCCCTATAGTCCATAGCCATTCCCCCTACATTACTATTTAGGAATGTATTATGCTATTTTTTTACAAAATCCTGCAAAAAAAGAAAATTATTAATATATCTC
>JAAZJU010000140.1 GCA_012800195.1 Clostridia bacterium | reverse complement strand
TCATGACGGGTAGTAAAGATTTCTAAATCTTCCCCAGTTTCTTTAACAGTAAATTTTACTTTTACCCCTTCACTACGACCAATCCAATTTTCCTGCATTATTTTAACTTTATCAGGCCAACCTTTTAATTCTTTTAAATCATCTAATAATCTATCAGCATAGGCAGTGGTTTTAAAAAACCATTGTTCTAATGCTTTCTTTTCAACTACATGATCACAGCGTTCACAGGCTCCTTCCACAACCTGCTCATTAGCCAAGACAGTATTACAAGAAGGACACCAGTTCACTGTGGCGTTTTTCTTATAGGCTAAACCTTTTTTGTAAAGCTGTAAGAATATCCATTGGGTCCATTTATAATAATCTGGATGGCAAGAAGCTACTTCTCTATCCCAATCATAGCTGATACCCATAGTTTTTAATTGTTCTCTCATCTTATGGATATTTTCCCAGGTCCACTTAGCTGGTGGAACACCATGTTTAATCGCTGCATTTTCAGCGGGTAAGCCGAAGGAATCCCAACCCATGGGGTGTAAGACATTAAAACCTTGCATACTTTTAAATCTGGCAATTACATCCCCAATAGAGTAATTTCGCACATGACCCATATGTAGATTGCCCGAAGGATATGGAAACATCTCAAGACAATAATATTTGGGCTTGTCCTCTGTTTCGTATGTTTTATAAATCTGGTCCTTTTCCCACTGTTTTTGCCATTTAGATTCAATGGCCAGAAAATCATAGCGGTCTTCCATGAACTATTTTCCTCCTTCTTAATATCTAAACTGTAGTCAGTTATATCCCTTTACATTAGATTAATTATCATTTAATTATAAACTTGTCCTTAAGATAATTCAAGTGAATTGCCCCAAAGGGGCAAGAGAGGGTGGCCTGGGCCACAAGTTTAAGGCCCTTAACTTTTGTCAGTCTAGAGCGAAGATTATTTTATGTAAAAGTAGGTAAGGCTACAATTAATTACAAAAGGAAACCTGGGGGCATTTTAAAGGAGTATCAGTTATTGGTGGCGAATATTAATTACGATAAATTATCAAAACTTAGGTGGTGAAGATTTGCGGAAAGCTTTACTGATTATTATCTTAACTCTTATTTTAACAATACCTATCACAGCTAACGAAGAGATAAATACACTAGTAATTGATGGACAAAACTATAAATTTATTGAGCCTCTACTAAACGAGGATGGGCGTATCTTGGTACCCATGCGACCTATTTTTGAAATTCTAGGAGCAGAAGTACAGTGGGATCAAGATACTAAGACCATTTCCAGTATCTACAATGACAAAGAAATTATTATTGTCATTGATAATGATACACCTATGGTGGATGGAGTGGAATACAAAATAGATGTGCCAGCACAAATTTTTTCAAATAGAACTTATGTGCCCTTGCGTTTCCTCGGAGAATCCTTAGGCTATCAGGTGACCTGGGATCCATTACTTTACCAAGTGATTATGGACAAGTGCCCTGACGACCAAGGGAAAGTACAATTGGAGTCTTTTGAACCTGTCCCAGAAGAAGCCAGAACTTTAAAGATTATTTCATCTACTATTGGGAAAGCTTCTTGGTATGGGAAAGAATTACATGGAAGACGAACAACCAGTGGAGAAATATTTGATTGCTATGCTTTTACTGCGGCTCATCCTTCCTTACCCTTTGGTACATATCTACAAGTAACATCTTTAAAGACTGATAAAAGCGTAATAGTTCGGGTTAATGACCGCGGACCCAATCAAAAAATACATCCTAATCGTATTCTTGATCTTTCTCTAGCCGCTGCTGAAGCCATCGGTCTTAAGGCTCAAGGGGTAGGACAAGTCAAAGTAGATGTTTTAGAAGGTGTACCCCCTGAATATTAATTTAAAGAACATATAGATACCCCTCCGTAAATTACGGAGGGGACTTTTTCTTATTGGCAGGAAATTGCATTTCACCTTATCTTATTAATTTCTGTTACAAATATCAATAAAATCATCATTATTCTTTCTTAGATAGACTTTGTTAGTACATATTATTTTGTTCTAGAGCTCTTCCAACATAATCTGTTAAAAGACTCACACCATAGTTAGGATCAGTTGCCCATTTACCAGTCAAATCTACCCATTTGGGGGCTACCCCTCTGGTGACATATTTAAAACGAGGACTGTATAGCTGTTTGCCATCTGGCAAGGGTTTGTCCGTTGCATAGGCATAGAGATGTTGTA
>JAAZJU010000139.1 GCA_012800195.1 Clostridia bacterium | reverse complement strand
TGATAGATGTACCTAAAACTCTAAAACTCGGGAAAGTGGTAGAGTGGGGTAAAGGGAAGGAAAGTACAGTTGAAATAGCCTAAAAAGGTCAGGGGACACACCTGCTGAAGTCAGGTATCTATATAAGACAGGTATGTCCCCAATAAATATAAATACGACAGTGGAGAATATTGGCTGTCGTATTTTTCTTTTTTTGCTCTGCAACATGTTGATTTTTGCGTATAATATTAGTGGAGTTTTCGTTATTTCGTTTTTTCGTGGGCGCGTGAGCGCGTTATGACTTATATGTCTAGCTTATAGGTCAGCATGTAAGCAAAAATGCACTCATTCAGAATCGCCTATTAGCTATAAGGCCGCCATGCAGAATGTCACATGAGGAATAATGCTGACATTCAGAGTATCCTGTGGGATATCACACTGTCATGCAGTTTAGCCAATAAGCCATCACACTGCCATGCAGATTAGCTTATTAGCCGTCACACTGCCATGCAGATTAGCTTGTAAGCTGTCACACTGACCTGCTGATTAGCTTATAAGAATTGGGAGGTGTAGGAAATTAACAGTTTAATATTTCAAGAAAAAAATGGAGTTAAGTTTCTTCAGGCACCATCCTTTTTAGGGACTAATTTAGTTAAGCATGGTTTTAGCACCCGGGTGGGTGGGGTCAGTGAAAAGCCCTATGATACCTTAAACTTAGCTTTCCATACGGGGGATGATTATAGAGCAGTGCAGGTCAATAGAGAAAGGTTTACTCAAGCTTTGGGGATACCTGCCCAGGATCTTGTAGCTGCTAATCAGGTCCATGGAGCAAACATTTGCCGTATTGAAATAACAGATAAGGGCAAAGGTGCCTTAGACCAACAAACTGTTATTGAGGCTACCGATAGTTTAATGACCAATACAAAAGGCGTGCCTTTAATTGCATTTTTTGCCGATTGTGTTCCGGTTATGTTTTTAGACCCCCAAAAAAAGGCTATAGCCATTACTCATGCTGGCTGGAAAGGTACAGTTTTAAAAATTGGGGCTAAAACAGTAAGAAAGATGGCCTTTGAATATGGTTCTAATCCTAAAGATTTGTTGGTAATTATCGGACCAGCCATTGGCCCCTGTCACTATGAGGTAGATGGCCCTGTGATAGAAGTATTTCAAAATAATTTTGTAGAGTGGAAGAGACTTTTAGAAATTAAAGAAGACAATAAAGCCCAGTTAAACTTGGGGGAAGCTAACAGAATACAGCTTCTAGAAGAGGGTGTCCTTGCCGAAAATATTACCCTAGCTAATATCTGTACCGCTTGCCATCAGGATTTATTCTATTCCCATCGCTATAGTGACGGGAAAACAGGGCGTTTAGCTGGCGCTATTATGTTAGTTTAAGGAGGAAGCATGTACCAAGGATCAAAGGAAAGAAAAAAAAGACCCGTTCTGGATATACCCCTAAGTAGTCTTGAAAAGTTTTTGGAGGCCTTAGCGTTTATAGGAATTTTATTAAACATTATTTTTATAGCTATGTTTTGGACTGAATTACCCAGTAAAATTCCAACCCATTTTGGGCCATCGGGGGCGCCTGATGGTTGGGGAGGCAAGGGTATGCTGCTGTTTTTAACAGGGATGAATATAATGATGTATTTATTATTAACCATTGTCAACAAATTTCCCCATACTTTTAATTACCCAGTTAAAATTACCCCTGAAAACGCTTTGAAGCAATATTATCTTGCTAGGCATCTACTGGGGTTTCTTAAAACAGAGACAGTCTTGTTATTCACCTATATTTTATGGGGGACTATACAAGTTGCTCTGGGTAAAGCAGAGGGTTTGGGTATCTTATTTTTACCGATTATTCTTTTTATCATTTTTGGCACCATAGGTGTTTATTTTTACAAAGCTATTAGGAATACTTAAATCAATTAAGGGTTACGCAATAAAAGCGTAGCCTTTTTTTTATAAAAAAGGAATTTTATTACATTTATTGAATTAGATAATAGGAGAAGGGGAAAAGAGGAAAAGAGGAAAAGAGGAAAAGAGGTGAGCTTATGTTAAAGAAAGTAGTAACCGAAGATTGGTTAAAAAGTATTGGTAAGGAAAAGGTTCAAGCACTCCAGGATTCCTTTGCTGCACTCTTTAATATTAGTCTATGCTTATTTTCAACAGAGGGTAAGGCCCAAACTGTATGGTCTAACTCTTCTTTATTTTGTCACTACATGTTTACTAATCACAGATCAAGATGTATTCAGGAAAGGCGAAAAGCAATTGATTATACTTTAAACAAAGGACAAACTGGAATTTTCAATTGTTATATGGGTTTAACATTTTTCTGTGTTCCTTTAATGGTTGACGGGAAAATCAAGGGTATTTTTTATGGAGGGGGATTTTGCTCTGAGGAGAATAAAAATGCCTTTAGGGGTGGGACTACTTATGATATCCCCATCCTTGAAACTAAAAAAATTCAAGAATTAGCGAATTTTATGGGGATTCTCATTGATTTACTGGACCAAAAAATAAATACAGAGGAGAAAAAAGATCCTGATACTTTTAAAAACATAATTTTTCTCCAAAAAAAGCTGAGTCCCAGAGAAATAGATATTGTAAAACTAATTACCGAAGGATTAAGTAATAAGGAAATTGCTTCTGAGTTAAATATAAGCGATAAAACAGTAAAAACCCATGTCAGTAATATCTTACGAAAGTTAGAAATGAAAGACAGGACACAAATAATTATCTTTTGCCAGCAGATAAATTAAGGTAATTATTGGAGGAAATATGTCAATAACTAAGAAAATGTTATTTTTTGTTTCTATGCTTGTAATCTTACCCATGATGGCCCTATTGCTTATTTCAAGTCTAGTCTTAGATAGTCAATTGGAGAAGAGTGCCTTAAGTTATTTAAATGTGGCCACAAAAATTTTCCAAAACTCTTTTAATAGCCGTCAGCAGGAAATGGAGAATACATCAGAAATGATGGTCAAAGAGCTGCAAATTAAAAATGCTATGGAAATTATTGATATTGAGATTTTATCTAAAAAGGCTCTGGAATTTAAAGAAGTTTATAACTACTTAGATTTTGTATATTTTTTAGATCAAGAACAAGAACTAATCTTAAGCACTGTCCCATTAAAAAATTTAAAAACTCCTTCAATTAATAATATGTTAGAAATATCTTTGAAAAATAATAGAGCTGTTTCCTCTCTTCAGGTTTTAGAATTAGAAGATCTATTTTTTCCCAATTCTTCCGAATATAACAGGTATAAAATAGATGTTTTCCAAGGCGATAATGGTGCCAAGACATATTTAACTAAATGTTTAGCTAGTCTTACCGTCACTCCTATTTATAAGGAGGATAATCTATTAGGTTATTTTATTATTGGTGATATTTTAAACAATGACAATTATTTTCCGCAGGTATATACCGAAAGTATTAAAGATTCCTACTTAGCTATTTCTATTGATGGAATTAGGATAACCTCCAATATTAGAAGCCCGATAAAAGCTGATTTTATTGGTAGTTCTATTCCCACTCCTCTGGATTTAGAAAGTCCTATGGATTTTCATTATGGACGGGTTAACATAGATGATGAAATACATCTATATCTCGATATTCCTTTACTAGATTATCAAGAAAATATTATAGCTATCTTAGGGGTAGGGATTCCTGAACATCGCTTTTATAATTTGATGAATACTAATCAACATATTATCAGTATTGTGGCTGCAATTTGTTTAGTAGTGACTCTAATAATTGGGCGGAAAACTGGTGAAAAATTGACTAGGCCAATTGTAGAAGCAACCAAGTTAGCTGAACAAATTAGTGCAGGAAAAAAAGATATAGTTTTAGAGGAAAGTCTTTTACTTGGAGGAAATGACGAGACTACAATTTTACTCCAGACCTTTAAAAAAATGGCTGATGATTTAAATAAGAGTGAGCAAAAAATAAACTCCTATTTAGAGGAGTTGCATCAAATAAATCAAGAACAGGAAGTTTTAACAGAACAATTACAGTTGCTCAATAATGAACTGGAGGAAAAGGTGGTTGCTCGAACCCAGGATTTGCGGGAGGCTATAACAGCATTAAAAAAGGCTGATCAAGTTAAATCTCTTTTTATGGCTAATATGAGCCATGAGCTGAGAACTCCCCTTAATGCCATAATTTGTAGCTCGGAGGCTTTGAGAGATGGACTTTTTGGTAGCTTAAATGAGAAACAAAAAAAATATATAGATAATATTTTCAATAGTAGTACACATCTTTTACAACTAATTAATGATATTTTAGATATTTCTAAAATTGAGGCTGGAAAAATGACTCTTTCCCTAGGTATCTATCCTATTTCTGAAATAGTTCACAATAGCTTCGATATTGTAAAAAGTTTAGCTTATCGGAAAAATATTGAGGTTTCCTTTGATTTAAACCCACCAGATTTTAAAATTAAAGTGGATGCTAAGAAACTTAAACAAATACTTTATAATCTTTTATCCAATGCAGTTAAATTTACTCCCGAAAATGGCAAAGTAGAGGTGAAAATCACTAAGTTTGAAAATGTAATTAAAATACTAGTGAAAGATAATGGAATAGGAATTAAAGATGAGGATCAAGAAAAGGTATTTGTGGAATTTGAACAGGTTGATTCCTCTTACGAAAAAGAATATGAAGGTACTGGGCTGGGCTTACCTTTAACTAAAAAGCTAGTAGAAATGCATGGAGGAGAAATTCATCTTCATAGCAAACCCAATGAGGGGACAGAGGTATTGATTACCCTACCTATAGATATAGACTAAGTAAACCTAAAGAGGTGTAATTATGGATAGGATATTAGTGGTAGACGATCATGTACAAAACTGTGAGATTATAGGGGATGTCTTAACAGCTTGGGGTTATGATGTTTACAATGCCTTTCATGGGATGGAGGCTTTAAAGGCTGTGACTACCTATCGTCCTGATCTTATTTTATTGGATGTGATGTTACCAGGAATGAATGGTTTTGAAGTCTGCAAGAAAATAAAAAACAATCCACAAACTGCTGATATTCCAATAATTATGTTGACTGTTCTTAATGAAGTAGAGGATAGAATTAGATGTTTTGATGTGGGGGCGGAGGAGTTTTTATCCAAACCTGTTAATTATAATGAGTTGAAAAATAGAATAATCACCCTGATTAATAACAAAAGACAATTGGCTAAGATGGAAAGTCAAAAACAAATAATTCAAGGTTTCTTAGAGACCATGAGATTAAAAGATGAAGAACTTTTTAAGCATACCTGTCTTGTCAAGGATTATTGTGAAAAGGTAGCTAATCTGTTATCTATAACCGATGAAAGATTAGAGCATTTATTGATTGGAGCTTATCTCCATGATATAGGTAAGATAATTATTGATAGCGAATTTGAGCATGTTGAAATAGGAGTTAAAATGGTAAGCCCCCTTAATCTAGCCAAGTGGATAACCCCTTTTATTTACAATCACCACGAGAAAATCAATGGGCAAGGCTATCCCGATAAATTACGGGGTTATCAGATGTCTGTGGAATTACAAATTTTATCCACTGTCAACCATTTCATAAAGATCTGGCAAGAAACTGAGGACAGGGAGAAGGCGTTTAAGGTTATAGAGAAGGAAACAAAGCAGGGTTTATGGGACAGTACCGTCTGTAACGCCTTAAAACAGGTGATAGCAGATGAGGAATTCCTCGAACAGTTTAAGATGGGCTAACAGGAAACCGCTATTTTGCGGTTTTCCTGATTCTGAGATAGTTACCCACAATATATCTGGTTATTGTTGAGCGACTTATAATTCCCACTAGTTTATCATCAACTACCACAGGGGCTAATTTAATTTTCTTATCTCCAAGGATATTTGCCGCCTCATCAAGAGCACTACTAGCTTTTACAGATACCACTTTTTTTGTAGCAATGCTCATGACATTAAGATTAATTAAATCTTCAATTTTTTGTTCAAAGGACTTTTCATCATAAAGGATAAACATATAGGTGTATGCATCAACGGTGCGAGGTCTCTGTTTGCCAATATACTTCATAATGTCACCATCGCTAATAAAGCCTACCACATGACTATTATCATCCACTATTGGAAGACCACTAACTTTCTTTTCTACCATTATTTCCAATACATCACCAATTGTAGAAGAAACATGGCAGAAATAAACATCTTTTTCCATAATTTCGCTGACTTTAGTATTCATATTTATATCCTCCTTAGTCCACGGTTTGGGTTTTATTATCGCGCACCTTAAAGAGAGCAAGGATGAGAGCTAAGCCAGTTAAAAGGGTTGAAGCACCAAAGGCAGCATTAATGCCTAAAAGGGTGGCTTGGGTTTCTCCTAGATGCCAATTAGACATCATAGCCATGGTCATAATGGTAATAAGTAAAGCTGTACCAATGGATCCTCCTAATTGTCGAGCAGTATTATTAACAGCGTTACCATGGGCAATTAATCTATTTTCCAAGGAATTTATTCCCCAGGTATTGATGGGCATGTTAACCATGGACATTCCTAAATACCGTAAAGTAAAAATAGTACAGATAAAGGCAAAGCTCGCTTGTTCATCTACTATGGCAAATATTCCTGAAGAAACAGTTAAGATAAAAAGTCCTATTATTGTTAACATACGGGGACCAAACTTGTCAAAAAGATGTCCACTAATTGGACTCATAATCCCCATAACTACAGCTCCTGGTAACATCAGAAGTCCTGAAGCTGTCGCAGTATACCCTAATACATCCTGTAGGTAAATAGGGACGAGGATAGCCCCTACTAAGAGAGCTGCATTGATAATCATAGTTAAAAGGGTGGAATAGGCAAAAACAGTGGTTTTTAAAACCCTTAATTCTAAAAGAGGTTCCTCTAGACTCAGTTGTCTCCTCACATAAACCCACATTGTGCCTGAGCCAATCACCAAGGGAAGAATAGTAAAGGAGCTTAACCAACCATAACTGGCTGCGGCGGAAAAACCATAGAGTAAACTACCAAAGGCCAGAGCAGATAAGATCACAGATAACAAATCCAGCTTAGGATTACGCCTTTCACCAATATTTCTTAAAAAAATCAAGGCAAAAACAATAACAAGTATGGTTAGGGGGAAAATTATAGCAAAAATAGTATGCCAACCCCATTTATCAACCACCAAACCGGAAAGGGTAGGGCCAATAGCAGGGGCAAAGGCGATTACAATCCCAACTAAGCCTAAGGCAGCTCCTCTTTTTTCCTTAGGAAAGAGTAGCATCATTACTACTGAGCCTAAAGGCATTTGAATCCCCGCTCCAATAGCTTGTAAAATTCTAGCTAAAAGCAAAATATTGAAATTAGGAGCGATGGAAGCCAGGATTGTTCCTAAGGAAAAGATACACATGGCGCCAATAAATAGTTTACGAGTACTAAATTTGTCAATTAAAAAAGCTGTGATCGGAATCATAATCCCGTTGACTAACATAAAAGCAGTAGTTAACCATTGGCCTTTGTCAGCGTTAATACCAAAATCCTTCATAATACTAGGTAAGGCTGGGGTTAGAACAGTTTGATTCAAGATGGTGATAAAACCACCAGAAATAATAATTGCAATTACTAAAATATCTGCTTTGGATATCCAACCTTTAGAATTTTGCGACATTCTACATTCTCCTTTTGTTTATAAACATAGAAGCATACATATTATTATACCTCTTTTTAGTAATTACACCAAAATAAGCCCTCCTCTTGGGAAGGCTTTTTAAATAAATAATTGCATATTGGAATTTAACGCATTTTCAAGATAGTCTTGAGCAGTGATAACTTCCAATTCTGGGATCATTTCTTCTTTTTTTAGGCCCATAACTTCCATAGAAAGTTTACAACCACAAAATCTAACCCCTTTTTTCTGAGCTCCTTTGAGGAAAGCTTCTAAAGGCGGTGTATCATCCTCTTCCATCATTTCCAAAAGCATGGATTTACCGATACCTGCAAAATTCATTTTAGAAAGAGGCAGTTCTGCAGGACCCCTGGGTGTCATCATGCTAAACATTTTTTCGTAGGCGGATTTATCCTCTAAGGTCATTTTATTAGGGTCTCGAACTAGCATTAATCCCCAAAAAGCAAAAAACATGGTCACATCTACATTCATTTCTCGGGCAGTGTTTGCCAAGATCAAAGCGGCTAAAGCTTTATCATAGTCCCCACTAAACATTAGTAGGTTCATACTTCTGGTCAAAAATTTCCCCCCTTAGTTAAGCTAGATAACTATATTTTGGCCTATTTAGGGGGTAGCTATACTATTTTCTAGGTATTTATTTAAATAGTAGGTTTTATTATTAGTGACCTTATTTAAAATTTGGATTAATGTATCAATTTCCGAGTAAGTATTGTATAAACCGAAGCTTAGCCTGACCATCCCAGGATGGGGTAAGGAGGGGTTTTCTACATGTTTTTTTATCTCTTTGGGACTAACTTTCAATAGTTGTTGCACATAGGGTTGAGCACAAAAACAACCGTTTCGTACTGATATACCAGCTTCCAGGGATAAAATATTGGCCAAAGTTCGATGGTCTATGCCCTTTAAATTAAAGGAAATGATGCTAACTCTATTTTGAGTATTTAGGTCATTACCATAAATCTTTATATCTGGAATTTTTCTTAATTCTCCTAAAGCATAGCGTACCAAGCTTTCCTCATATCTATAAATCCTCTCCATATTTAATTCCTGCAAAGTCTGAATGGCAGTAGTCAAAGCCAAGACCCCCAAAACATTTGGAGTCCCAGCTTCGTCGCGTTCTGGGGCATCGGCCCAATTTATATAGTCGTGGCTGACCATTTTAATTGTACCACCCCCCACAAATTCTGGGACGCCTTGAGAAAATACCTTTTTAGGTCCAATTAATACTCCTATCCCAAAAGGAGCATACATTTTATGGGCAGAAAAGACTAGAAAATCAATATGTTCCATTTTGCTGGAGGGTTTCATGGCAAAGGGGGCATGGGGAATAAGTTGAGCACCATCCACTAATATTTGGGCCCCATATTTATGAGCCAAGGCAGCTATTTTATGAACAGGGTTAGTGTTACCAGTAACATTGGAGGCGCCTGTCACCGTAACCAATTTAACCTTACCCTTATATTTTCTTAATTTTTGTTCTAAATCATCTAATAAAAGCCGCCCCTGTTCATCAACCCTTACATAGTCAACCTGATATTTATTGCGCCAAGGCAAATCATTAGAATGATGTTCCATAAAGGTGGAAAGTACTATCCCCCCTTTGAGATCCTCCAAAAGACGATATGAGAGTTTATTGATTCCTTCGGTAGCATTTTTCACATAAATTACTGAGGATTCATTAAGATCTGCCTGTAGAAAATCAGCCACTATCTGCCGAGAGTGGTCATAAAAATCTGAGCAAATTTGAGATTTATAGCCTGTTCCCCTATGGATAGAGGAATACCAGGGAGAAAAGTTCCTAATTTCATCTAAAACTGCGGCAAAGGGTGGGGTCGAAGCGGCATTATCAAAGTTGATAGCGGTAACTTTCTTGCCATTTTTGAGGGGTACCTTGGTATTGACTCCCACCACAAGGTCGCGAAAGGTGGGTTTAAAAATGGTTAAATTCATAAAAGCTTACACCACCAGGTAATTCTATACTACTTTACTAAGTATTCATTTCTTGTAAAAAATGTGAATGGTTTTCTCATAAACCCCTTCCTTGACTATCATTTTTTAAGTAGTAGAATATTTGATAAGATATAAAGGAGGATATAGGAAAATGGAGAAAAATTATATTCCTACTAGGGAAGAAGCATATGAACTCTTAAAGGAGTATGTGCAAAATGATAGTTTAGTTAAGCATGCCTTAGCAGTAGAAGGAGTTATGGTCCATTTTAGTGAAATCTTCAATGCTCTAGATAAAGAAAAATGGGCTGTTATTGGTCTTGTTCACGACCTTGATTATGAAAAATATCCTGATCAACATTGTATTAAGGTTAGGGAAATATTAGAAGAGAGAAATTGGCCTGAAGAATATATTAGAGCAGTTGTTAGTCATGGTTGGCAATTATGTAGTGATGTGGAGCCAATAAGCGACCTAGAAAAGGTTCTATATACTATAGATGAATTAACAGGTCTAATTAATGCCACAGCTATAATGCGTCCCAGCAAAAGTATAATGGATTTAAAATTAAAATCCGTTAAGAAAAAGTGGAAAGATAAAGGTTTTGCTGCTGGTGTAAATAGAGAAGTTGTCGTAAAAGGGGCAGAAAAACTAGGTTTAGAACTTGATTATATTATGGAAGAAACAATTAAAGGCATGCAAAAGGTAGCTGAGGAAATAGGATTATTGGGGGAATTTGAACAAAATTTCGCTAAGTAATATGAATATAAGAGTAAATTAGGCAGTACATTCTAACCGAGTAGAATGATACTGCCTGATTATTTATCACCCATTAACTTAGAGTTTCACTCTATAGTACGAACAAAGAGCTTTGATTCTATAAATTCCTTAATATCATTAAACCCCATTTCTTTTAAGATTTTAATAACATTTAGATTATCAAAGGGAGTTATGATTATAGAATCTTCCCCAAATTCGTTGGCCATGAGAGTTCCATGATAGGTATCGATTATGGTTTTAGGTCCTCCCACACATCCTCCTTCACAGCCCATCCCTTCAATAAAGTTAGCCCCTATATCCTTTCCTTTGGCTAAATCCTCCAAAATAGCTCGGCATTCTTTAACCCCATCAACTTTTTTAGATTTAAATTTTATTAATCTTCTTGGTGCAATACGATTTACAATAGTTTTTACTGAAAAACTAACTCCGCCAGTTCTAGCATAAACTCGGCCAGCAAAGGAAGCTTGGTCCTTTTCGTCTCCAGGTAGCTCCTGTAGCTTAATATCTAAAGTATCAAATATATCCTTTAATTCCCTAAAAGTCACTACAAAATCTATTGCTCCGGCCAATCTGGGATCTTTGGCTTCTGCTTTTTTTGCTAAGCAGGGGGAGAAAAAGACCACCTTGGATCCAGGATAAAGTTCTTTTAAAACTCGCCCAGAAGCGATCATGGGAGAAACTGAGGGAGACATATGGGAGAAAAGCTCAGGAAATAGTCGTTCCGTAAAGTTAATCCACATTGGGCAGCAACAACTTGTTAAGAAAAAGTCCTCTTCTTTTTTTACTAGCCTATCGAATTCAAAGGCTTCTTTAATGGTTAAAATATCAGCAAATAAAGCAACTTCCACCATATCCTTAAAGCCTAAGAGACGAAAAGCTGTCCTTAATTGGCCGAGGGTGATGTCATCCCCAAATTGTCCAGCAATGGAGGGGGCTACGGCTGCAAAGACAGGAGTTTCTGTTTCCTTAAGAATATTAATAAGAGGCATAAATTCTACTTTGTCTGCTAGGGCACCAAAAGAACATTGGCTAATACATTGACCACAGCTATAACATTTTTGTTCATCTATTTCAGGACCTGCATTCCTGCGGTAAATTTGAGCCTCATATTTACAAACCTCAAAACAACTGCATTGTTCATATTCTGCATGGCAATGTTCACATATTCCAGATATCTTTTTAATCATGGGGCCTGTAATATATCCTATTTCTTTAATTTTTTCTAATTCATCACTAAAGTCTTCATCGCCTCTAGGATCTAAACCCATTAGTAGACGAATATGGTCGCGCAAGAAAGAAATTTCTTTATCTTTATAGCCATGTTTCTCTTGCATTTTATGTAAAATAGAGTTAAGGTCTTTATTGTCGAGATCTTGGGTCCAAGCTTTTTTAACCAGCTCCCGAAACATTTCTCCTCTCTTAGTATCAAAGTCTTTAAATCTATCCTCCACAAGTATCACTCCCCGAAACATACTTCTTTACTAGTATTAACCATTTAATTATGTTTCAAAACCTAAAAGGTGGGATAATAGATACTTGAAAAGTAATGGAATTTTAATAGAATTAAGGAACAAAGTTAATTCTCTAATGTGAGGTCTAAGCTAATATGCAATTACAGAGTTTATTTTCTTTTTACGGTACTATTATTATGATTTTAGGTGGCGCCTTAATTTTGCCAGTATTTCCTGGACTCTATTATGGAGAAAAGGAATGGAATATATTTTTATTTCTAGGGGTAATTACCTTTTTAGTGGGGTTTATTTTAAATAGGACCACTTTAAAATACCGGGATCAATTATTTCTCCGGGAAGCTTTGTTATTGGTACCTTCTAGCTGGTTAATTGCTTCCATAATTAGTACGGTAATTTATTTATTAACTAAAACCTTCGATAACATTACTGATGCGTTTTTTGAATCTATGGCTGGTTTTACTACTACTGGAGCCACAGTGGTGCTAGATTTAGAAATGGTTCCTCATGCAGTTTTATTTTGGCGCAGTATAACCCATTGGCTAGGAGGCATGGGTATTATAATCTTGTTCATTGCTTTAATGTCTTCTTTAAAAATAGGAGCCACCCAACTATTCAGAGCAGAAATACCTGGAGGAATAGTACAAAAAATAAAGCCCAGAATTAGCCAAACTGCTTTAGTTCTGTGGATTACTTATGCTGGAATGACAGTTGCAGCAATATTATTGTTGTGGTTAGCAGGGATGCCTTTTTTTGATGCCCTTTGCCATGGACTGCTTACTGTAGCCACAGCAGGTGCTTCCATTAAAAATGAGAACATAGGTTTTTATGATAATAATCTAATTTATTGGGTAATAACTATTTTTATGTTTTTAGCAGGTTCAAATTTTGTCTTATATTATAGTGCTCTTAAAGAAAGATCCTTATTGAAATTTTGGCATAATGCTGAATTCCGACTTTATACTAAGATTATTTTAGCCTTTACTGTCATTATGTTTGGGCATTTTATGCTTTCAGAGAATGTTACTGTGGCAGAGGCTTTAACCTTGGCCAGCTTTAGTGTAGTTTCTTCCACTACAACAACGGGCTTTACTATTGTTGATTATCAAAATTGGTCATTTTTTGCCCAAGCTCTTGTAATTCTTTTATTACTGATTGGAGGCTGTAGCGGTTCCACCAGTGGCTCAATAAAGGTAGGACGTTATTTAATATTATTTAAACAGTTTATGACTGAATTAAGATTAGCTGTCCATCCTAGGGCCATTATTAATTTAAAAATGGATGGCAAAAAAGTTGAAGAAGAGCTGATAATTAATGTCTTAACTTATTTTTTCGTATTCATGTTTTTAGTCTTCTTAGGAACTTTATTTTTAACCTTTTTAGGTTTGGACATTCTTACTTCCTTTAGTGCTACAATTGGATGTATTACTAACGGAGGTTTAGGCTTAGCTCAGGTGGGACCAGGTCAAAACTTTAATATTATACCTCCTCTAGGTAAATATATGCTAACCTTGTTGATGTTCTTAGGGCGTTTAGAAATCGTCACAGTTTTAGTCTTATTTAGTCCAGCCTTTTGGAGGAAATAGTAAAAGTAATAGAGGTGGAGTTTATGCGAGTTATCATAATTGGGGCGGGTAAGGTTGGTTATAACATAGCTCAAATCCTCTCCAATGAAAATCATGATGTAGTGGTAATTGAACAGATTGAAGAAAGATGTAAAATTATTGAAGATAATTTAGATGTTCAAGTCATTCAAGGTAGTGGGTCCAGTTCAGATATTTTGTATGAGGCTGGTATCCAGTCTACAGATTTATTTATTGCTGTTACAGAGGCAGACGAGTTAAATATGATTGCATGTTTATTAGCTAAGGGGTATGGGGTACCGAAAACCATTGCTAGAGTAAGAAACCCAGAGTATGCGGATGATAAACATCTAATTAATAGAAAATTCTTAGGGATAGATTTAATTATTAACCCTGAGCAGGTTACTGCTCGGGAAGTTTCTGAGCTAATCGATGTTCCTGAGGCTATAGATGTTGAGTATTATGCCGATAGGAAAATACAATTATTAGAGCTTAGGGTTAGTAATAATGCTCCGATAATCAACAAACAATTAAAAGATATAAAAATTCCTTATCAGTATCTCTTTGCTTCTATTCTACGAAATGAAAAAATGTTCATCCCTAGAGGTAGTGATGTTATTAAAGAAAACGACATTATTTTTGTTCTGGCCTTTACTGAGGATATGATTCACATTGAAAAATATATTGGTAAAGAACGGACTAGAATAAAAAATGTAATGATCTTAGGCGGTGGCAGAATTGGTTATCATCTAGCCCAGCTTTTGGAAGAGAAAAAAATTGGGGTAAAAATCATCGAAAAGAATCTTGAAAGATGTAAAGAAATTGCCAAAACTCTAAATTCTACTCTAGTCATACATGGTGATGGTACAGATATTGACTTACTTAAAGAGGAAGGGGCAGGACAGGTTGACGCTTTTATTTCTTTAACTGAAGATGATAAGTTAAATTTGTTAGTTTCCCTTTTGGTTAAGCATTTAGGAGTAAAAAAATCCATAGCTCAGATTAGGAGATCTGATTATATGCCTTTAGTTGAACGGGTTGGAGTAGATATAGCCATTAGTCCGAGAACATTAACAGCTTCAGCCATCTTAAAATTTATTAGAAAAGGACATATAATTTCTGCTTCCCTGTTAGGTAGAGCTAATGCGGAAATAATTGAGTTAGTGGTTCCTGAAAATGCGAAAATAATAAATACATTTTTAAAGGATTTAGCCTTTCCTCAAGGAGCCATAATAGGTACTATTACTCGAGGGGAAGAGGTAGTAATACCTTCTGGCAATGATTATCTTATCCCTGGTGATAGAGTAATAATTTTCGCATTATCCCAAGCAGTGCCAAAGGTAGGCAAATTATTTATGGAATAAGAGGATTTCCCTAGTTTAAAATTGAATCTCTTTTATAAGAATTAATTTAAGAGGGGGAATAGTTAATGGTAGATACATGGCATAATGAGAAAATAGGAACTAAAGTCGTGGAGGCTTTAAAGAAAAATAATTTTGATGCAATTTATTTTGCCGATAAAGAAGAGGCAGTAGAATATGCCTTGGGATTTGTCAAAGAAGGTATGCAGGTGGCCTTTGGTGGTTCTATGACCTTAAAGGAATTAGGATTACCTAAAAGGGTGGAAGAAAAGGGAGCTTACACTTTAAATCATAATGCACCAGGATTAAGTGCAGAAGAAAAAACTGATATACGTAGACAACAACTTCTTTCTGATGTTTTTTTCTCTAGCACCAATGCTTTAACCTTGGATGGTTACCTAGTCAATGTGGATGGAGTAGGTAATAGAGTAGCGGCCATGAGCTTTGGTCCTAAAAAGGTGGTTGTAATTACGGGGATTAATAAAATTACCAGAGATATTGAAAGTGCTTTAGATAGGGTCAAACTAATTGCGGCACCCAAAAACACGAAAAGATTAGAAAAACCTAATCCTTGCGGAAAAACTGGTATCTGTATGGATTGTCAAGGGGAAACTAGGATTTGTAATATTTACACTGTGATGAAAAAGAAGCCAACTGCTAGTGATATAACTGTTATTATAGTAGGGGAAATTTTAGGCTATTAAAATATGGAGAATATAGAAACAAAGTCTGCAAGGCTCAGTGGCAATGGTTTTGTGCTTTTAGCCGCTATGCTGTGGGGTACTACAGGGACGGCCCAAGCTTTTGCACCTCTGGGAACAAATCCTTTAGCTATTGGAACTATGCGTGTTATTTTGGGTAGTATATTCTTATTAATTTTTGCTTATTTTAAGGGTTCCTTAGTAAGTATTAAAGGTTGGCCCCTGAAAACAGTTTTCTTGGCCTCCTTAAGTATGACTTTCTATCAACCCTGTTTTTTTACTGGTGTGGCTATGACCGGTGTAGCAGTAGGGACTGTTGTAGGCATTGGTAGTTCCCCGATTTTTGCTGGAGTTTTAGGTTACTTTATCAGAAAAGAAAGGCCAGGAAAGCCTTGGTATTTGGCCACCCTGTTTGCTATCTTGGGGAATTTGTTATTGGTATTTTCAGGAGAAGACATTAATGTAGATCCTGTGGGTATTCTTTTTGCCCTTGGAGCTGGTTTGGCTTACGCATCTTATTCTATCCATAGCAAAGAACTTTTAGAATGTTATAGTGAGGAAAGTGTTTTAGCTATGGTCTTTAGTTTAGGAGCACTATTTTTATTACCTGCTTTATTTTTCCTAGATTTAAGCTGGCTTTCGGAAACTAGGGGTATTTTGGTGGCTTTACATCTGGGATTAGTAACCTTGGCTTTAGCTTATTATTTCTATGCTCGGGGTTTGTCCCAAATACCAGCAGCTAATGCAGTGTCTTTAACCTTAGCTGAGCCTTTAACAGCTACCTTTTTGGGTGTATTATTGTTAAAAGAAAGCTTAAGTATAATAGCTAGTTTTGGTTTATTGTTAATATTATTGGGCTTAATAGTGATTTCCAAAAAAACATAATAAAAATCCACATCATACCAATCAAAATAAGAATAAAAACAGCACCGTGTTAAAAGATATCTAAAAAGATGTTTTTTAGGCGGTGTATTTATTTTATGCAGGGAAAAAATCTTTATCTTGTCTGTGTTCTTTTCACTATACTATTTCTAACTGGTGCAGATTGGCCTGATAATATTGAGGTAGTATCTGGCGCTGATTTTGAAAAAACTCGCCAGCTGTCCTATCAAGATCCACCAATTAAAGGACCAGATGTTGTTGAATTACAGGAACGTTTAAAAGAGCTGGGTTTTTATACTGGGCCCATTGATGGGGTTTATAATAGACAGGTTGAATTTGCTGTCCGAGATTTCCAAAGGGATAATAATTTAAGGGTGGACGGTATAGTAAGGGATTTTCTTTGGATCAGGATGGCTGATGCCATTCCTATAACTAATAATAAGGAACAAAAACCCGAGTCCCCGCAAGGAACAGTGAGTATTATCATCGATACTTATCAATTAAAACTAATTGTTTTAGATGATAATGAGTTTTTTCAAGCTTTTCCCGTTGCTATTGGCAGAACCTCAACCCCTACACCTATAGGCAATTTTCAAGTAAACCATAAGGCAGTTAATTGGGGTACAGGTTTTGGAACTAGGTGGATGGGACTCAGTGTAGGTTGGGGTAAGTATGGCATCCATGGGACTAATAAACCATGGTCTATTGGTCGCAGGGCCAGTCATGGTTGCATAAGGATGCGCAATTCCGATGTAGAGAAATTGTACCCCTGGGTAAAAATAGGGACAGAGGTAACTATAGTGGGCAATCCTTTTGGATCTTTTGGTCATAATCAACGAACATTGGTTAATGGTTCAAGAGGTGCTGATGTAAAAGTGGTGCAAGAAAAGTTAATTCGACTAGGTTATTTAGAAGGGAAAGCCGATGGTATATATGGCTATAATACAGAAAAAGCAGTAAAAGAATTTCAAAAGGCTAATAATTTAAAGGTTACAGGCCATGTAGGCTGGAATGAATATAAAACGATGGATTTGTAGGCTACCCATGTGGTGGCTTATCTTTATTCTATCTCCTAATCCTATAATCTGTTAAAATGAAATAGAAAGCTAACCTAACCAAAGGTAGGGGAAATACTATGGAAAAACAAAAAGAGGAATTAATTTTAGAATTGATTAATGCACTAAATAATAGGGATTTGGAAAGATTCAGGGAAGATTTTTTTGAGTTTCATCCTATTGATCAAATAGAAATTTTTTTGACCTTAGATACAGAACAACGAAAAATATTATATAGTTTTATCTCTCCACGAGAATTTGCAGAGATATTCCAGGAAATGGATCTAAAATTACAAAAAGATGTGATTTTAGAATTAGAGGATAATTATCTAATTGAAATGTTTAATGAAATGGCTAATGATGATTTGGCGGATTTGTTGGAAGAATTACCTCCTGACAGTATTCAGAAAATCATCAAGGATATGGATATTGAGGAAGCCCATGAGGTCAAAAGTCTTTTGACCTATGCTCCAGAAACTGCTGGGGCCTTAATGACCACAGAATTTTTAGCCTATAAATCAACAGATACGGTGGCCTCAGTGTTGGAAAGAATAAGACAAGAGGCCCCTGATGCTGAAACCATTTATTATTTATACATAGTTAATGAGCTAGATTTACTGGTAGGGGTCTTATCTCTTAGAGATTTAATTATTGCTCCCCTTGATAAAAAAATTGAAGATGTAATGGCTATTCATGTTGTTTCAGTAAATGTGGATACAGACCAAGAAGAAGTAGCCCATATAATAAAAAAATATAACTTTTTAGCTCTTCCTGTTATCGATAATTTAGGGACTTTACTGGGGATTATTACAGTAGATGATGTTATTGATGTTTTGGAAGAGGAAGCCACTGAGGATTTTGCTGAGATTTCCGCTGCCCGGGGAGCTGTAGATTTGGAAATTTCCCCATTGGTAGCCGCCAGAAAAAGACTACCTTGGTTGATTATTCTCTTATTCATTGGTATGGTTTCAGCAACAATAATCGGTCGGTTTGAAAAAGTCTTAGAGACAGTAGCAATTCTTACTATCTTTATTCCTTTGATCGCAGGTATGGGTGGGAATACTGGAACACAGTCCTTAGCGGTAGTGGTCAGGGGATTGGCTTTAGGAGAGTTTGATAAAGAGAAGGTTATTTATTTATTGAAAAGAGAAGCAATTACAGGGGTGATAATGGGCACTGTCTGTGGAGCTATAGTTTCAATTTTAGCCCAAGTTATTTTTGGGGGAAACCTAGTTCTAGGATTAATTGTGGGTATTTCCCTTTTCTTTACGATAATTGTTGCTTCTTTATCTGGAACTATTATTCCCTTTATTATTCATCTTTTTAAAATAGACCCTGCACTTGCTTCTGGGCCATTTATTACAACCATTAATGATATTATTGGTATCTTAATTTATTTTTCTATTGCCACCAAACTTTTAAAATTCTTATAGATTAAAAATAGACGAGCTACCTAATCGGTAGCTTCGTCTATTTTTCTCAAACCTAACTGAGTCAAAAGAGCTGTTCCTAAGGCTATGATTTTAATTATAAGGATAATTAACCAGCCTAAAATCGGTATAAGAGCTAATAGATAAAAGATAAGTATCCCGATAAAGAGAGGAAGCAAATGTGAGTTACCTTGATAATTAAAGGCATTTAAGATTTTGGAACCAATAATATTAGCAAGTACACTAATACCCCAAATGGCAAGGACCCCATAAATAAGCCACAACATAGGAATGAGTGGTATGCCAATAAGAGTGATTAGCAGTATAAAATTAAGAGGCAAAAAGAAGATAAATAAGATTAATCCCACTAAAAAACATTGCCCCAAATTATTTCGCAAGTAAGTTTTTGATCTCTCAATACCTGTAGGGAATAAAGCTCCAGCTAAAAAGGTTAAAAGGGCAAAGATTAAGGAAGCTAATAGTATTAAACCTAGAATGATAGCTAAGAAGGTAGGACCCCAGATATGAAAACTACTGATAATATTATTAGCATTAACTTCCACTTGATCTCCTGTTATCAGGGCGTTTTCTCCCTTGAGAATCTGACTGCCTACGGAAACAATATCACCATTCACAATAACTCCAGGAGCCAAGATTACTTTAGAACCAACTGCCACCACATCGCCTCTAAAGCTACTTTTTAGATGGGCATCAGATCCTACTAGTACTAGTGCATCCCCTATACTACCCTCAATTTCTAAATCCCCTCCAACAATAACTATGGCACCATTAATGGTACCACTAATGTTAACATTATTACCTATTCCAATTATTGCATCATAAACTTCCCCTTCAGAGATAGTGATGTCCTGACCAATTCTAATAATTGCTCCTCCACCCTGTGCCCAGGCCATGCCAGGTATAAGCAAAATAAATATTAAAACAAAAACTATCAAAAATGATTTTTTAGTTGACATCATTATTGCCTCCTTTTTTAGGAAACCAGGGTTTTCCTGTTCCAAACTTACTATCTAAAATAATTCCTAAACCAATAATAGCTACTACAGGGAGTACTAAGAAACCTATAAAGGGTGCTTTAATGGCTAACCAAATAGTAATTACCCCTAAGATACCTTTAATTAAAAGATTATCTTGCCACTCCGGTTTGAGGAAGGGTGCTATTTTATTTCCTGCAAATAGCCCCATCACCCAGAGACCAATAATTAGAGGCACGGGGATTAAAAACATGGCTAAAAAAGCTATGGGTATACCAACGATTGTGAGAATTAAGGTGATAATCAGGAAAGGAAGGGCCAGCCAACCTAGGAAACCCTTCAACAATACATTACCTAGGTTAGTGGTCAACCAATTGTTCATTTTAATTAAAGGCGTTTCAAAGAGACTAAGACCCAGGAGAGTTAGTGCTCCTAGCCCCAGCAATTCCACAAAGAATCGACCTACATTAAAGCTTCTATGAATGTATTCTATATTTTGGGGGAAAGAGATGCTGGTATCCTGAGCATATAGAATACAAGGTACCGCCACAAAAATACAGGTTAATAAAATTGTTTTTAAAAAGTTATTCATATTTGATAATCCTCCCTGGTTTTAACATTATTTTCACTAAAATAATTAAACTTATAAAGCTTAGGACCATAATCATTAACATTAACAAAGGGTTTAAATTTTGGGCAATAATATTGATAAAGTTAAAACAAACACCAATAAAATTGCTAATAAATCCAAAAACATTAGTTAAATAAGGGATTGGCCAAATGTTATTAACTATATAAAGCAAGGAACCTGTGATAGGTAAAAGAATTAGCCAACTGATAAAAAGCATTACTGCAGAAAGCAAAATAGTAATGGTGGCAATTAGACCAGTTAATTTTGATAAATGAAAGTCCTTCATAACCTGAGGAGAGTCCTCGAGTTTATTTACAAGAGCACTATAAAAATTGGGACCAGGATCTAAGAGGGGAGCAGAGGAAAGCAATTCTTCAATTTGCAAATAATCATTTCTGATCTTTTGACATTGCGCACAGTTTTGGCAATGCTTGTTGATTAGTTCTATCTCTGGGGAGGTTAGATCTCCATCCATTTCTTTTTGAATTAATTCGTAGATAAGGCTACATTCATTCATGATAGAACCTCCTTTAGGTCTTTTCTTAACAATTCCCTTCCCCTTCTAATATGGGTTTTTACCGTGTTTAAAGGTAAATCTAAAACTTGAGCAATTTCTTCGTACTCTAAATCCCTTAAGTGTCTTAAAATAATAGCTGCTCGGTATTTTTCCGGAAGCCTGAAAACTGCCTCCTGGATAATTTTTTGTAGTTGAGTTTTTTCTAAATCTTCTTGAGGATTACCCCAGGTACTCTTAAGGCTAGTGTCTAGATTTTCCCAGGTTTTTTTCTTTTTATAGTGATCATTACAGATATTAATGGCCATCCTATATAACCAAGGTTTAAAAGGTTGAGAAGTATCAAATAAATGAATTTTTTGGTAGAGCCTAATGAAGGTTTCTTGAGAGGCATCATATGCATCGGCTCTATTCCCTAAGAATCTATAGCAAAGGGTATAAATAGGTTGCTGAAATCTCTTGACCAAAATTTCGAAAGCTTTTTGGTTGCCCTTTTTAGTTTCTATAGCTAATTGTTCATTTTCTACCATAGGAAAACTCCTCAAATTAATCATCTCATAGAATAATACAGTTCCAATTTGAATAAAGTTTCAAAAACACAGAAAATATTTTACAAAACCAACTTACCATATAATGGTTACAATTCACAAGGTGCTAGTGTGCTTACTTATAATATTTAGTTAATTTATAATATTTCATTTGTAAATTAATGTAAAGCACGTTATAATAATTATAGAAATAAATTTTGGGGTTATTAGTCATAATATAAATAGCCCCAAGGGCCTATTGAAATTATTATTGATATCTATTTACAATTATTAGTAAACAAAAGGAAGAAGGAAAGGAAGAGATTTAAAATGATAATTATTAATTTATTAATTATACTGTTAGTTATTAGCTATATATCAAAAAGAATAGCTTAAGATAGACTCTCAGAGGACATTGTAAAATGTCCTCTTGCTGTTTTTGAACTAAAAAATATTGGGTAAGATATTATTACCAGGAGGTGGAGGAAATGAATGCAGAAGATATTATGATTAGGGATGTACTTACTATTTCCCCTGAAGACGGAATTGAAAAAGTAGCTAAAATTTTAGTGGAAACGGGTATTAGCGGTCTACCAGTAGTTAATGAAGATGGGAAGGTGGTAGGAATAATTACTGAGGGGGACTTGGTTTACCAACAAAAGAAGCTCAATATCCCTGCTTATTTAAACTTTTTAGACATTCTGGTTCCCTTAGGGCGAGAAGAATTCTTAGAAGACTTAAAAAAGATGACGGCCTTTAAAGTGGAAGATTTAATGACCAAGGATGTCATAATGGTAGGTAAAAAGACAAATATCACCGAAATCGCTACCTTAATGGTTGAAAATAAAATAAATCGAGTTCCTGTGGTTGATCAGGAGCAAAGATTATTAGGAATAATTACTCGCCATGATATAATTAAGCATATTTATACAGATTAGGTGATTAGTTTGTCAGATTTTGATTTTCAAAAGATTAAGGAAAAGATAATAGCCAAAAGCAAGGAGCTAAAGATAGATAAAATTGGTTTTACAACTGCTGAACCCTTTAATGAGAGTGAGAAAATTCTCCTTGATTATAGGAATAAGGGCTATAGTTCTGGTTTTGAGGAAAAGGATATTAAGAAAAGAATCTATCCTCAGTTATCCTTACCTGAAGCTCAGAGTATAATAGCTATTGCTATGGCTTATCCTGCTAAGGAACCTTCTTTAGAACAAAAAGATGTTTCTGGAAGAGGAGAATTTTGTAGAGCTTCTTGGGGGATGGACTACCATCGGGTGTTAAAAGAAAAATTATCGGCCATTGACCAATTCATCAAGGAATTAGTGCCAGGCACCGAAAACTTGATTATGGTAGATACTGGAGCTTTATCCGATAGAGCAGTAGCGGCTAGAGCGGGATTAGGCTGGATTGGTAAAAATGGTAGTTTAATTAGCCCAGAGTTTGGATCCTTTGTTTATTTAGGAGAGTTATTAACAACTTTACCTTTACCTGCAGATAAACCCCTTGAAAGGGAATGTGGTAATTGTTCAAGTTGTTTTAAGGTCTGTCCTCTAGGGGCAATTTTACCAGAAGGGAAAATTATAGATTGTAGAAAATGCTTAGCTTTTCAAACATTGAATAAAGGCCAATTAACCAATACTGTTAAGGAAAAAATAGGGGAAAACAAATATATTTATGGCTGTGATTTATGTCAGTTAGTCTGTCCCCATAATAATAAGGTTACCAACAACTGGCATGATGAATTTAAATCCGACTATGAGCTAATTAAGCCTGATTTAAAAGGTTTCCTTAAGCTTTCTAATCGTGAATTTAAAGAAAAATATGGTCAGATGGCTGGTAGTTGGAGGGGGAAGAAGGTACTAGAAAGAAACGCTATCTTCATTCTAGGCAAACATAGGGATGAGGAGGCCATTCCTCTTTTAAAGGAGATTTTGTTTTCTGATCCAAGACCAGACATCAGAAGTGCAGCAGCCTGGTCCATAGGAAATTTTCAAAGGGATGACACTGAACGAATACTTAAAGAAGCTTTGAAAAATGAAAAAGATGCAGAGGTAAAAAAAGAAATTAATAATCAAATTCTTAAAGCAGCAAAATTTTCTTGAAAATTTTTGCTGCTTTTCTTTTGTTTATTTGTTGCTGATGTAGCTAACCAAAATTTGTAAAAATGGACTATAATAAAATTAATAGAAATAGATATGTTTTAAATTAAATTTTATAACATATCTTGCCAGTCTGTATGGCTTTCTCAGGACGGAGGTACTTTGTCTTGGAAAAGAAAATCAATAAAATAATTTTCGAAACATTGCCCGTTCCGCAGGCTGTGCGCAAATTTGTGGTTCCTTCTCTTTTAAGCACATTAATCTTTATCATTTATAGTTTAGCTGATACATTTTTTGTCGGTTTAATCGGAGACCCGAACCAACTAGCTGGATTGACGGTTGCCTTCCCATTTTTTCAGGTGCTCAATGCCTTTGGTAGCCTATTTGGGGTCGGAAGCAACAGCGTCATATCCCGCTCCCTCGGTGAAAAACGATACGAATGTGTGAGTAGGGCCTCGGCGCTCAGCTTTTGGAGCGGCGTCTTGTTTATGGTCTTCGCTTGTATAACCCTGCACCTGTTTCAACGACCCTTATTATTAGCTGCTGGAGCCAGCGTCAATACCTATGATTACGCAGCCGGGTATTTGCGGTGGACATTTGTTTATGGAGGCATACCCAGCGTTTTGTCCATCACCATGTGCAATCTACTCCGAGCAGAGGGGCATGCCAAACAGGGAAGCATTGGTCTGATTCTCGGTGGTCTTCTCAACTGTGTGCTCGACCCAATTTTCATTTTTACTTTTCAACTGGAAATTGTCGGTGCAGCAATTGCAACTATGCTTTCTAATTGCTTTTCTCTTTTTTACTTTCTTGTAGTGTATCTTCGTATAAGACAAACTTCCTATATTTCCCTATGTCCCTTTGGTCATCGGTTTGAGTGGTCACTTCTTAAGGAAATTCTGTTGGTTGGCCTGCCATCTTGCTGGCTGACTATCCTCGGCAGCACGGGATGTCTGTTCCAGACATTTCTCTATTCCAAACACAGTGACATAGCCGTCGCGGCATGGGGTGTGGTCAACCGTATAAGCTTTGTGAGCATCTACTCCACTCACGGCGTGGCCCAGGGCGTGATGCCTCTGATTGGCTATAACTTTGGCGCAAAAAATTATTCCCGAGTTCGTGCTGTAAACCAAGAGGCTTTTAAAATTGTACTGATGATTGCCTTTAGTTTGCTTATTTTCAGCGAAGCTTTCAGCGCTGGTATTGTTCGCGTGTTCATCAATGACTTGGAAACTATTGCGGTTGGTTCTGTCTTGATGCGTTACTACATGCTTTGTACACCGTTTATGAGCATGATTTTAACTATTAGCACTCTGTTTCAAGCGGTGGGTAAGTGGCAGTATTCTCTTGTCATACTTACCATACGACAGTTTGTCTTTAATATTCCTTTGATGTTTCTATTGAATAGTTTTATGGGTATTCGAGGTGTAGCTCTTGGTCAGCCGACTAGTGATTTTATTAACTTGTTTCTCGTGATTTATGTTTACCGGAGGTATTTTTTTTTCAATTGAAGGAAAACAGTATATCTTAGGAGAATAACTAGGTATTATTATGGAGGGTGATTTCATGTTTAAGCCATCAGATTTTATTAGTGTAAAAAGAAGAATTAAACCATATATTCATGAAACTAGAATACTTTCATCTAAATCTATAAATGAAATAAGTGGTAATAATATATTTTTAAAACCTGAATGCTTGCAAAAGACGGGTTCTTTTAAGATACGAGGGGCAGCCAGTAAAATAACTTCTCTAGCACAGGGAGAGAAAATAGATGGGGTGGTTACTGCATCTTCAGGTAACCATGGTCAAGCAGTAGCTTATATGGCGAAAACTTTTGGTATCAAAGCTACTATTGTTATTCCCAATAATGCGCCTCAGGCTAAAATCAAGGCTATGGAAGGTTATGGGGCTGAAATCGTGTTAGTTGGTCCTATGTCCAATGAAAGATTAGATATGGCTCAAAAAATCGCACGGGAAAGGGGATATATTTACATTCCTCCCTATGACGATTTAGAAGTTATTAAGGGACAAGGAACCATTGGTCTGGAATTAATCAAATGGGGAGAAAAAATTGATAAGGTTTTTGTTCCCATTGGCGGTGGAGGGCTTATTTCTGGTATTGCTAGTTGCATAAAAACTTTTTACCCTAAAATTAAAGTAATAGGAGTAGAACCTAAGGGAAGCTGTAGTATGTATACCTCTTGGATTAAGGGAGAGATTACTGAGATTGCCACTGACACCATTGCTGATGGATTAAGGGCAGTAAAGCCTGGAGAAATTACTTTCCCCTTAGTGCAAAAATATGTAGATAATATAGTGTTAGTGGAAGAGGATGAGATCAAGGCTGCTATGGCTCTATATATGGAAAGAATGAAACTTATTGTTGAACCTAGTGGCGCGGTAACCCTTGCTGCAATATTAAAGGAAGAAGCCTTAAACCAAAATTTAGTGGGTATTGTTAGTGGAGGTAATGTAGACATTACTAAAATATCTCAATATTTTCTTGAATAATTATAAATTTAAATATATACTTAGAATATTCTTAGACAAGGGGAAGGTGGTTAGCAAATTGTTAATATTACGAAAGGCAACCTTAGAGGATTTAGGGGAAATTACGGATATTTACAATTATGCTATAAAGAACCTGACAGCAACCTTTGATGAAAAGGAAAAAACTCTCGAGGATAGAAGAGCCTGGTTCGAGAGCCATCAAGTAGATAAATACCCCTTAATAGTTGCTGAAGAAGAGGGGGAAATATTAGGCTGGGGATCAATTTCTCTTTTTAGGGAAAGACCTGCCTATAGATTCACAGGAGAAACATCTATTTATGTTAGGAAGGGTTTTCAAGGTCAAGGGGTTGGAACAAGAATTCTCAAAAAACTAATTGATCTAACTAGAGAAAGTGATTTACATACCTTAGTTGCCCTAATAGCCGATGGTAATGAAGCTAGTATCAGACTTCATGCTAATCTTGGTTTCCAAATAGTGGGGCAAATCCAAGAGGTCGGTTATAAATTTGATGATTGGGTTGATGTTTTAATAATGCAAAAAATATTATAAAGAGCGAAGGCCACCTAAGGTGGCCTTTTTTATCGTAGTAAACATCTCTATTTTGAGATAAGCATTAAACCAGTGGTAGTTGCAATTAAACTATAGATGCCAATAGCTATGAAACTATCTACAATGTGATGGAGGAAGGTACC
>JAAZJU010000138.1 GCA_012800195.1 Clostridia bacterium | reverse complement strand
GCTTTTATCTTCTTTGGGATGGTTACTGGTATTACCTGTGGTCTAGGATTTTATCTTTTAGCTATCCTTTTCGCTCTAACTTTAAGTCTGATAATTTACCTTTTAGCGGTTGTCGATTATGGGCAGGGTAATGTAAATGAAAAGGTTTTAAAAATTACTATTCCTGAAAATATGCATTATGAAAATGTCTTTGATGATATCTTTGCTACTTATTTAGACTATGTAGTTTTAGATGGTGTGGAGACTACCAATCAAGGGACAATGCTCCAACTACAATATACTATCCGTAGTAAACCGGGAACTATTGATAAGGATTTAATAGATGCTATTCGGGCTCGAAATGCAAATTTACAGGTTTCTTTAAATATGTCCAAGTATAGATATTATTAAGTTAAGGGGTTTGAGAAATGGTTAGAACTAGGAAGGTTATAATCTTCTCACTAATCTTCATGCTGTTTTTCTTGGGTGGCTCTGTAGGGGCTCAGGATGATAGTAATTTGCCCCAAGTTTATCTAACTACAGATCCTGATAACCTCTTTGATTATCATCGAGGCATCTATACCCCAGGGATACACTTTGACCAGTGGCGTAAGGAAAATCCAGGCTTATCCTTAATTTATCAAAATCATGATGCTAACTATAATATGAAAGGGCAAGACTGGGAGCGGGAAGCTCATGTGGCTTTTTATGAACCAGATGGAACTTTAGCCTTTGCTCAAAACATTGGCATTCGTATCCATGGAGGATGGACGAGAACTTATGACCGTAAATCCCTGCGGCTTTATGCCCGGAAGGAATATGATGAAGCTAGTAGCATTAAATATGATGTTTTCCCAGGCTTAACTAAAAGGGATGGGACCCCTTTACAGGAATTTAAAAGACTTATTTTAAGAAACTCAGGTAATGATAATGGTATTACTCTCTTTAGAGATGGTCTCTTACAGAGTCTAGTTTCCCATTTAAGTTTTGAGACCCAAGGATTTAGGCCAGTAAATCTTTATCTTAATGATGAATATTGGGGAATATATAATCTAAGAGAGAACTACGATGATTTTTATTTTAATCTAAAATATGATATTCCTAGAGAAGATGTAGTCCTTTTAAGTAATACTGCGGAGATCGAAGAGGGCACCTTAGCAGATTATAGAGAATTTGAGGCTTTACGCCGCTATGTGAACCAAAATGATTTGAGTTTGGACAAACATTATCAGTATGTAGAAAGTAAATTGGATATAGATAATTTTATCCAATATTATATGAGTAATATCTATTTTGTAAATACTGATTGGCCAGGGAATAATATTAGTTATTGGCGGAAAAGAACTGAGGGTTTTGTCCCCGATGTTACCTATGGTCATGACGGAAGATGGCGTTATGCCTTATATGATACAGATTTTGGATTCGGCCTCAGAAATGGTCTAGAGGATGCTACTCATAAAACTTTAGACTTTGCTACTCAAAGGAAAGGTCCAGTCTGGCCCAATCCCGATGTATCCACGGTGATGCTCAGAAATCTCTTAAAAAATGAGACCTTTAGAAATAGGTTTATTAATACTTTTGCTGATAATCTTAATACTTCCTTTAAACCCCAGCGGGTGATTGCTGAAATAAACAAAATGGAGGAGCTCTTTGCTCCAGAGATAGAGAGGCATATTAAGCGTTGGGGGAAACCTGCTTCCCTAGAGGAGTGGCGTAGCAATGTGGAGCTTTTGAAGGAATTTGCTGAAAAACGCCATACTTATATGTGGGAGCATCTAAAAGAATTTTTTGCTTTAGAAGATACTGTACAAGTGACTTTAAATACCAATAGTCAGATGGGCACTATTAAAATAAATTCCATGGAAATTACTAAAGATATACCTGGAGTGGATAATCCTAACAAATGGACGGGTACCTATTTTAAAGGTGTTCCCATCGAAGTAACAGCTTTACCTAAACCTGGTTATAAATTTGTAGCTTGGGTAGGGGGACAGGGGGGAAGCAACCCCACAATAACCCAAGAACTTCAGGATGATTTGCAGTTAACAGCCGTATTTCTACGGGACGAAAATGATCTGGAGGTAAATATTCCTGACCCGGGCCTGAGAGCTGCCCTGGGAGAAGCTCTAGGCCAGGAGGAGAAGGAGACCTTCTATGCCAGTGAGTTGGCCAGCTTAAAGGAACTTAATTTAAGAGATAAGGGTATTAAGAATATCTCTGGACTAGAATATGCTGTTAATTTAGTAGATTTAAATCTCAGGAATAATAAAATTGTTGATATTGGGCCCTTAGCTAAGTTAGTAAAATTAGAGAAATTAACCATTCGGGAGAACAAAATAGAGGATATCTCTCCTTTGGCTGAGCTTACGAAATTAAAGGATTTAAGTATTCATTCCAATAAAGTTCAAGATATTACACCTCTGGAGAATTTACAAGAGCTAGAGATTTTAACCTTGCGAGGAAATGAAATTAGTAATCTCAGTCCTTTAAAGGGTCTAAGGGAATTAAGGGATCTTAATATTAGAGATAATCAAATCACTAGTCTTGAGGCTTTAAGGGGATTGGAAAAGCTTCAAGGGAAAGGCAGTAGATTGCATTTAGATGGCAATTCCATTACCGACTATAGTCCTGTAGCCAGCTATTATGAATTGATTGAAGATGTAGATTTTGTTTTGACCCAAGGGAAGGAGGCTTTTGATGAATAAGAAAGCTTTATTGATTTTCCTAGTATTAATTATCTTCATTACCCTACCTTTGGTAGGTTGCCAAAAGCAAAAGGTACCTAATTTAGTAATCAATGAAGTGATGGCTTCCAATGGGGAAACTATTACTGATGCTGCAGGAGATTATGAAGATTGGCTGGAAATCTATAATCCCAGTGAAGAGGCTATTGATCTTAAAGGATACTATCTCTCCGATAAGGAGGATCATCTCACTAGGTGGCAATTTCCCGAATCAGTAATCATTGAGGCAGGTGGCTATCTCTTGGTGTGGGCCTCAGGTAAAGATAAGGTAGAAGAGGGAGAAGTCCATACCAACTTCAGTATTAATATTGATGGGGAGACTCTAACTTTAACCATGCCTGATGGTAAGACTATTGTAGATCAAGTGAAGCTAAAGAATATTCCTCGGGATGTATCCTCTGGTAGATATCCTGATGGTAGTGAAGATTGGCATTTTTATATGGAAGGTACTAGTACCCCAGGTAGCAAAAATCAGGAGCCCTTAGATAGTCTAGAGGCTCCTTCCTTTTCTCATAGGGGAGGTTTTTATACACAGGAATTTGCTTTAATGCTCACTACGGAAGAAGAAGGGGATATTTATTACACTTTAGATGGTTCAGAGCCGGATCCAGTTAGGAACCCTCAGAATACTTTGCTTTATACTGAACCAATAAAGATTAAAGACCAAACAAGTAGTCCTAATGAGATTTCCACCATACCAACCATAAGTAAAGAAATTAGACATAAGTGGCAAGCACCTAAGGAGAAACTTTTTAAAGGTACCGTGGTACGGGCTAAGACCATTGGGGAAGAGTTATCTAGTAAAGTAGTGACTCATACTTATTTTATTACCCTTGAAGGAGCAGAACGATATAGCTTACCAGTATTGTCCCTAGCTACCAACAAAGATAATCTTTTTGATTGGGAAAAGGGAATTTATGTAGGGGGCAAAATTTTTGAGGAATATCTAGAGGAAAATCCT
>JAAZJU010000137.1 GCA_012800195.1 Clostridia bacterium | reverse complement strand
GGGAAACTACAACTGATATTAACGAAGCCAAAGCTATCCTAGCTGAAAAAGGCATTTTGACTGAACAATTGAAGTCTTACTTTGCCGAGGATGAGAAACAACCTCAAGCCGCAGAAGTGATTATGCTTGTGGGGAATGTCTTTGACTATCTTGTTAGATAGTTAAAGACAGTGCCACGATGAAAGTAAATATTCCAGGATGTGTGGCCGTGCCATAGAAAATCTGGTAAAATGGAGATGGTTTATTCCTAATTATATTCTCATAAAGCAGAATTAATTGAAGGGGGAATAAGATAGTGGAAAACAAGATGTATGACTTAATGGAGAAAATGTATAAGGATTTCCTAGAGTTTAAACAGACAACAGAAGCTAACATGGCTACCAAGGATGATGTTAACGGCTTAAAAGGCGATATCATAAGGTTAGAACAAAGGATGGATTCTTTAGAAGTCAAAGTAGATTCTTTAGAAAGAACTGTCCTGAGGATTGAACATGATCACGGAGAAAAACTCTCTGCCCTCTTTGATGGATATGAGCAAAATAGTCAAAAGCTAGATAGAATTGAGCAGGAAGTAGCTAAACACGAAGAATTTATTATTAAAAGAGTCAAATAGGCTAATAAAAAAATATCCAGCATCTGCTGGATTTTTTTTTATTGACTCTGTTTCCTGCAGGGTATAGAATAAAACTTGGTGAACTGACCGACTGGTCGGACGAGGAGTCATGATAAGGGGAGAGATTATAATGGATTATATTAAAAAATTCACAGTTCTAAGTCTTATACTAGTTCTAGCTCTCACAGTCTTTGGCTGTGGCTCAACAGAGGTTAAAGAAGAGGTAGCTACTACCATACCTGTAGAAACTGTTGAAGTGAAGCAAGGAGATTTTACGAACACTATTATTTTAAGCGGTACCACTAAACCTATAGCAAGTGTTACCGTAATACCCAAGATAGCAGGGGCCGAGAAGATTACCAGCATTAGAGTCCAAGAAGGGGACAGAGTTAGTGCTGGCCAGATTATCGCAACCTTAGATCAAAGTACTGTTGATATTCAATTAAACTTAGCTCAAGTTACATATAATGATGCTTTAAAGAATTATGAACGACAAAAGGTATTATACGAAGCAGGGGCTATACCCCAAGCGACTTTTGAACAAATAGAAACTGGATTAGCCCAAGCGGAGAGCAATCTTACTGCTCAACAAATGGCTTATGATAATACTCTGGTTAAAGCACCCATTAGTGGCCTAGTAACTGCCGTACTAGCAGAGGTAGGAACTCTTGGTAGTGCCCAGACTCCTATTGCCCAAATTGCTGATATTGATACTCTAGAACTAATTACTACCATTAATGAAATGCAGGTTAATAAGCTTCGGGTTAATGATCAAGTGGAGATTATGATACCTGCTCTTGATAAAGAAATATTCAAGGGGACAATTACCAGTATTAGCTCCGTTATGGAAGATAGATTGAAGGCCTACCCCGTAACTATTACCTTAAACAATAAAGACCACAAGATCAAAGCAGGAATGTATGCTGAAGTGGAAATTGTCACCGATGTAGAGAAGGATGCCTTAATTATTCCATCCCAGGCAATAATTACCAGAGATGGTTTAAGCACTGTTTATGTAGTAAAAGAGGGTAAAGCCCTTCAAAAGGAAGTAATTATTGGCCTCAGCGATGGCAAAGAAACTGTGATCCTCGAAGGTCTGGAGTTAGGGGAAGAGGTAATTATTCGGGGTAATGATAATGTAGTTACTGGTGATTTAGTAAGTGTGGTAAATAGAGGTGAAAAGTAATGAAGATTGCTAACCTCTCCATCAATAGACCTGTAGGTATCCTAATGGTGGTCTTAATTATCTTGCTTTTAGGTGCCGTATCTTTTTCTAAGTTATCTATAGATTTACTTCCTGAAATGAATATTCCAGTAGCCGTAGTTATCACCAGCTATGAGGGGGTAGGCCCAGAGGAAATCGAAAAGATTGTAACCGTTCCCATTGAAGGACAATTAGCAACCCTAGAGGGGATAACGGGTATAAGCTCTCAAAGTTCCGCAGGAACATCGGCAGTAATAGCTCAATTTACCTGGGGCACTAATATGGATCAGGCCATGATTAATATGCGGGAAAAGGTGGATTTCATAAAACCTTTCTTACCCAGTGATGTGAGCCAGCCCATGATTATCAAAATGGACATGAATATGATGCCCATTTTGATGTTGGGAGTAGAGGGTAATTACGATTTAGATCAATTAAAAAAGATAGTTGAGGATAAAATCCAACCCCGTCTAGAAAGAATTGAAGGGGTTGCTCAAGTTGAGGTTTCTGGGGGAAAAACCAGAGAAATTCAAATAGAAATCAGTCCCCAGCTATTACAAGCCTATAACCTTAGTTTGACCACTGTTTCCCAGACATTGATGAGTGAAAACAATAATGTCTCGGGAGGATATGTTGAACAGGGTAAAAAGGATTATCTGGTACGAGTTAAAGGGGAATTCACCAGTATTCAAGACATAGAAAAGATCCTAATTCCTTTGCCTACTGGTGGTAGTATTGAGTTAAAATACTTAGCTGAAATTAAAGATACCTACAAGGATGTTACTGCATATTCCTTATTAAATGGCCAGCCAAGTATTTCTGTTAATATTTATAAACAAAGTGATGCTAATACTGTTCAGGTT
This sequence comes from Clostridia bacterium, assembly GCA_012800195.1. Classification (GTDB taxonomy): domain Bacteria; phylum Bacillota; class Peptococcia; order Peptococcales; family BICA1-8; genus JAAZJU01. The sequence goes on along the minus strand of JAAZJU010000137.1, from coordinate 8,850 downwards.
TCAGATAAAGTAAACAAAGTTATAGCAGAGCTCCATGAGGAAATTTCTGATATTAAAATTAGCACAGCTATGGACCAGGCTGAATTTATCCATCAATCCATTGATCAAGTTAAAAGCAATGGTTATGTTGGGGCAATTTTAGCTATGGTAGTTTTATTTGTCTTTTTAAGTAATGTGCGTAGTACCTTAATCATTGGCACAGCGATCCCTTTTTCCATAATAACTACCTTTACTCTGGTGTACTTCAGTGGTCTAACATTAAACATGATGACCTTAGGGGGGTTAGCCCTAGGGATTGGGATGATGGTGGATAATGCCATCGTAGTGCTAGAGAATATCTATCGTCATCGTCAGGAAGGCCTGGGAAGGATTGAAGCGGCCAAGAAGGGTACAGCCGAGGTGGGAAGTGCCGTAATTGCTTCCACTTTAACCACAGTATCCGTATTCTTACCTATTGTTTTTTTAGAGGGGCTAGCTTCTCAGATCTTTAGACCATTAGCCTTAACCGTAACTATCTCTTTACTGGCTTCTCTTTTAGTTGCTTTAACTTTTGTGCCCATGCTTTCTTCAAAGCTTTTAGTTGTGGAGACCAATGGTAATGCTTCTCAAGGCGTCACTAGGAGACTAGTTAAAAGATGGGCAGATTTCTTAGAAAAGCTTAATGAGATTTATTCAAGGCTTATTAGATGGGCTTTAGGTCATAGGAAAACAGTTATCCTGGCCACTACCATTGCTTTAATAGCGAGTATTGCCTTAATACCTTTTATTGGTATGGAATTTATTCCAGCCCAGGATAATGGTTACTTTACAGTAGATATAAGATTACCAAACGCCACTGTCTTAGAAGAAACGGAGCTAGTAGTGGAACAAGTGGAAGCGTTAGTAGCAGATATTCCTGAAATGGAATCTGTCTTTGTTTCCGTAGGTAGTGGGGGTGGTATGCTCACTGGTGGTTTTGGTGCGGGAGGCAATATTGGCAATATTATGTGTAGGTTAGTGCCCTTAGACCAGCGGGATAGAAGCATCCATGACATCATTGATGAGCTTCGGGGTCAAGTAGCAATGATTCCTGGTGCTGAGATTACAGTGCGAGCCGATGATATAAATATGGGAACCCAAACCCCAATTTCTATTACTATTAAGGGACAGGATTTAGATACCTTAGAGGATTTAGCGGAAGAGTTTGCAGAGGTAATCAAGGAAGTACCTGGTACCAGAGAAGTTGAAACTAGTCTAGGTAAAGGTAATCCTGAATTAACCATTACTGTAAACCGCGACAAAGCAGCTCAATATGGTATTTCTTCTATGCAAGTATCCCAAACAGTCCGTAGTGCTTTACAAGGGGCTTCAGCTTCTAAATATAGGACTGGTGGGGAAGAGATTGATATTCGGGTAGTATTACCCAAGGAATTTAGGCAGAATATTAATGATTTAAATCGCCTTATGATTACCAATATGCAAGGGATTAGTGTTCCTTTAGAGGAAATAGCTACTATCCAATATGAAACTGGCCCAACAAGTATCAGTAGGGTTGACCAATCGCGGCAAGTGTCTGTAAGTAGTGGTCTTTACGGCAGAGATTTAAAGAGTGTTACCGATGATATTAAGGCAGAGCTGGCTAAAATCCCCATTCCTTCAGGCTATGAAGTAGAATTTGTCGGTGCTGACCAAGAAATGATTGATGCCTTTACAGATCTAGCCTTAGCTTTAATCTTAGCCATTATTTTAATGTATATGATTTTAGCTGCCCAGTTTGAAGCCTTGCTATATCCCTTTATTATTATGTTTAGTATTCCTCCCACCTTAATTGGTGTGGTCTTAGGCTTACTAGTAACAGGGAGAACCTTTAATGTGGTAACCTTTATAGGGGTAATTATGCTAGCGGGTATTGTGGTTAATAACGCCATTATCTTAGTGGATTATATTAATACCCTAAGAAGAGAGGGCATGGAAAAATATGAAGCAATTATTAAGGCAGGGGGCACCAGATTAAGACCTATTTTGATGACCACCCTGACTACGGTGTTAGCCTTAATACCCCAAACATTAGGTATTGGTGAAGGAGCCGAACTATCTTCCCCTATGGCTACCGCTGTTGTAGCTGGATTAAGTTTCTCCACTTTGATAACCTTAATAATAATTCCTGTTATCTACTATATCTTAGATGAATGGGGTCAAAGGATAACTAGGAAGTTTACCAAAGTAGTAACTGGTGAAACAGTTCCTGAGAGGTTGTAAGGCTATGGAAAAAACAAAGAGCGAATTAATATTAGAGGCTGCCTTTGAGGTCTTTAGTAATAAAGGTTTTCATGGGGCAAAAATGGAAGAAATAGCGGAAAAAGCAGGAGTGGGTAAAGGCACTATCTACGAGTATTTTAAAAATAAAGTTCATTTGTTCCATGAAATGCTGATTATGCAGATAGAAAAATACTTTTGTGAATTAGAAAAGGGCCTCAAGAATAACGCTACTACCATTGAAAAAATGCATAGCTTAATCAAACGCCATGTTACCTTTAGTAAAGGTCTGCAAAGTATAGTTAGTAAGTTTATGATTGAATCCGGTGCAGGTATGGATGCTGATTTGGATATTAAACAGCGCATGATTGATACCTATAAGGTAAAATTTCAACGCTTAAAGGAAATAATCAAAAGGGGAGTCCAACAGGGTGAATTTAGAGAGGATATTGATATTGACACCCTCACCATATTTTTCTTCGGTGGATTAACAGGGATAACTAATACTATGCTTATGTTTAATTCAGACTTAGATGATGAGGAAATAGCAGATAAGGTCATGGACTTCCTAACCAAAGGAATAGAGAAAAAATAAGAAGCAGCTTTGGGCTTTACTTAAGTCCAAAGCTGTTTGATTTTACCATTGCAATCTTTTGTCATCACGAACATAGCGTGGATCTCGATCCTTCTGTCATTACAATCGCTTCATCATTGTGAGGAGCTACGGCGACGAAGCAATCTGTTTTTTACCTTGTTCAATCCCTCAATCACTGATAAAATGAAGAAGTGAACATCTACTTAGTGGTCTAGCTTGTTAGTATGTGCTACGATGAAAGGAATATTTTGGGATGTGTCACGATGTAAGTGAATAATCCTCGATGTGTGACGATGATAGTTAATATTTCAAGATGTGCGGATTAATTATATATTTTGTTCGATCGCACAGTGGCACGGTGACACGATGACACAAATGCATTATTACACACTAATAACCTTCGGAGGCTAGCATGAATATAAATATCAGCAAAAAACATTTAAACCCAATAGCTTATGCCCTAATAGCTGTAGCTATAATTGCATCTCTATTTCTAGCTGGGCAAAGAATGAATATCGAAAAAGACTATAACCAAGTGGAAATAATGGTTAACTATACAGAGTTAGTTTCCCTAGCTAGGGCTAATAATCTTGAAATTACAGAACTAGCCGACCTACTGAAAGCAAAAGGACTAACTGGGGTATTAGTAAAAGAAATATCCTTAGGGGATTTAGAACGAAGTGGCGAAGTTCAAATTAAGCAGGGACAAGAGATAAGCTTGAGCCCTTCTGCTTCAAGCTTAGATCCCAATGTGCCTTTATTGGCTAATAATGTAATTATTGCCATTCATAATAAAGATATGGAAGAACAAATAGTAAAGCATCTAGAATATAAAGTGCCAGGTCTAGCCTATTATCCTGGTGAGGTCTCGGCTTTAGTAATACCTGTTAATCTACCTAATTCCGATGCAGAAAAAAACAAAATATATAAAGACATTACGGACTTAGGAGTGGGCTTTGAGAATAGTCAGTTAGAGAAATTAACTGACTTAGGATTAACTATTATTCCTCAGGTGAGGGACTGGAAAAGTCCCACTCATGAATCTTTATTATTTATAGCGGAAGAAATCAAGAAGCTTCCCAATATCAGTATTTTAATGTTTAATGATGAACAGGTACCAGGTTACCCAGATAAATTTAAGACCTTAGCTGATCAATTAAAAATAGATGGAGAAATATATACACCAATTGGGGTAGTGGAGTTTTTTAACCAAAGGGGTATTAATAATATTGCTGCCTACTTAAATAAAGAAACAGTGCGAGTTCACTCCATTGCTCAAAATGAAATGATTAATTATACACCCGATACTGCTTTAGATCGCTTTGAACTAGCAGTTACTGAACGAAATCACCGTGGACTTTTTGTTAGGTTCTTTGGCATGGATCGACCAGCAGCAGCCTTAGAAACTAATCTGGCTTATTTTGACAATTTAAAGGATAGACTAGAGGGAGCAGGATTTACCATAGAAGCTCCTGTGAAGCAATACCAGTCACCTACTTATTCTATAATTTTAGTATTCTTAATTGGCTTGGGAGTAATAGGGGGAGCAGTATTAGCTGTAAATAACAAGGACTGGACTATCTTAGCCCTTATAGCCTTAGTTTTTGGGACTTTAGGTTGGTCGGCTCTTTTATATATCAGTCCCATCATGGCCAGAAAACTAATGGCTTTAGCCAGTGTTATTGTCTTTCCTACTTTAGCTTTCTTATTGATAGTTAAGGAGAGGTCTAGAACTATTATCCAAAGTATAGTTGCTCTTTTACAGATGTCACTAATCAGTTGGATTGGGGCCCTATTAATGATTGGCCTCTTAGCCGATAAATTATTTATGCTTAAACTAGACCAGTTTGTGGGGGTAAAAATAGCTCATGTCTTACCATTAGTTTTAGTCTTAATCTTAATGCATAAATTCCAGGATCACCCTGTTAGAGAAGCTAAGAATATTCTCATGCAACCAATTACCTATTTAGTAGCTGGATTGGCAGGAGTTTTAGTCTTGGCCTTAGGTATTTATGTGATTAGAACAGGAAATGTAGATTCTAACTTAGTCCTAGGTATAGAACAGCAAATGCGGGATGCCCTCAATGAACTATTAGGGGTACGACCTCGGACTAAAGAGTTCTTAATCGGTCATCCCTTTACACTATTATTGCTTTACTTAGGGATTACTAGATATAACTGGCCCCTACTGATCCCGGCAGTAATCGGCCAAGTTTCCTTAGTAAACACTTACGCTCATATTCATACACCAATTATTATATCCCTAATCAGATCCTTCAACGGCCTCTGGATAGGTGTTATCTTCGGAATCCTGGCCATAGTAGCTTGGAAACTAGCAGAAAAGTATCTAAACGATGTGTTATGATGAAAAGTGAATTTTTTCTGATGTGTGACGATGAAAGTGGATATGCTGGGATGTGTCACGATGAGAGTGAACATGCCAGGATGTGTCACAATAATAGTTAATATTTTAGGATGTGCCTGATGCAAGTGAATATTTCAAGATGTATGGGGATTATGTTTTCAATCGCACAGTGGCACGATGACACGGCGACACGATGTCCTGCAGATTATCCTGCAAGAGAGGAGTTTTTCTAATGAACAAAGTGGTATTAAGTGGTTACTACGGTTTCAATAATGCTGGAGATGAAGCAGTTCTCCAGGCCATAATCAACTCCTTAAAAAAAGCAGACCAGGATTTAGATATCACTGTTCTATCCAATAATCCAGAACATACAACCAAGGCTTATGGTGTAAAGGCTGTAAACCGCTGGAAACTTAATGAAATAGCAGGTGCTATTAAAGAAAGCGATCTCTTAATTAGCGGTGGTGGTAGCCTTTTACAGGATGTAACTAGCAAAAATGGTATCCTATATTATTTGGGTATTATTGGCTTAGCCAGATTCTACAAAAAGCCAGTAGTTATTTATTCTCAAGGGATAGGCCCTGTTAATACTAAACGCAACAGATGGCTCGTAGCTAAAACTCTGAATAAAACCCAAGGTATTACAGTTCGGGATGAACAATCAAAGGAAGAATTACTAAAAATGGGAGTAAAAAAAGAAATAATAGTTTCTGCTGATCCAGTTTTAGGTTTCAATCCAGATGATACATCCATAACCAAAGGATTGGAACTTTTAGAACGCGGTGGCGTCAAATTAGATGATAAGGGGAAAATCTTAGGAGTTTCCCTACGCCCTTGGAAAGCAGATGCTGCTAACTTCCAAGCAATTGCTCAAGCCTGTGATAAATTAATAGAAAGAGGTTGGCAAATAGTTTTTATCCCTATGCATTTTCCTGAAGATATTGCTTTAGCCCGGGAAATTACTAAAGGAATGAAACGGGAAGCCCAAATATTAAAAGAAAACTATAGTCCCACAGAAACCTTGGATTTATATAAAACCGTAGACTTAGTTCTGGGTATGCGATTACACGCCCTAATCATGGCCGCAGTTGTAGAAAAACCTTTAGTTCCAATTTCCTATGATCCTAAAGTAGATAGTTTTATGAAATTATTAGATATAGATAATTCCTTACAGATAAATAACTTGCATACTCAGGAACTAATTAACTCCATCGAAACAACCTGGAAGAATAAAGAAAAAATTGTACAAGACCTTAAGGAAAAGACAGTTATCCTTCGCCAACAGGCCATAAAGCCTACGGAAATGGTGATGGAATTACTTACAGCACAGAAATAAGAGGTGTGGCATTTAAAAGTAAGAGTATATGGATCCGTGCCTCTGTGTCACGGTGCTACTGAAAATAATAGGGGTGTTTATAGATGGGCTATATTAGTAAGTTTGAAGACTTGCGTGTCTGGCAAAAATCTCATGACTTAGTTAAGAGGATATATTCCAAACAAGAAATAGCATTCCCTACAAATGAAAAGTATGGTTTAGAAAGTCAATTAAAAAGAGTATTAATTTCCGTGCCAGCTAATATAGCAGAAGGTTCTAGAAGACAACATCCTAAAGAATTAGTGCAATTTTTAAATATAAGTTTGGGCTCACTAAGCGAAGCAAGATATTATTTCTTGTTATGTAAAGACTTAGGTTTTTTATCAGAGGAAAGCTACAATGAAATTTACCAAGAATGCGTAATAATTGATAAAATGTTAGACAGTTTAATTCTTAGAATAAAGCAAAAGAAATAACGATCGCACAGTGACACGGCGACACATCAATTAAAATTGACTTTCATCGTGGCACATTATCTAAGGAGGTTAACCCAATGCTAGATATATCTGACATCCAATCTATTCTCCCCCACAGATACCCTTTCTTATTAGTAGATAGAATTATTGAATTAGAACCCGGCAAGCGAGTTGTGGGACTTAAAAATGTCACTGCTAACGAAGAGTATTTTAACGGACATTTTCCTGGCTACCCTGTAATGCCTGGGGTATTAATTATTGAAGCCTTAGCTCAAACTGGGGCTGTAGGAGTCCTAGCCATGGATGAATACAAAGGCAAGTTGGCTCTCTTCGCAGGCATTGATAAAGTTAAATTTAGAAAACAAGTAGTACCAGGGGATCAATTACGCTTAGAAATAGAAGTAACTAAGCTTAGAGGTCGGGTAGGCAAATGCGAAGCCAAAGCCTGGGTAGGGGAAGATTTAGCCGTCCAAGGTGAGCTAATGTTCGCCATCGCCGACAATACCAACAAATAGTACTTGCCTGTAATAACCCCAAGGGTTAAAATGTAATTTGGGGACATTCCTGTCCTAAGAGACATCTGTTGACTTCAGCAGGTGTGTCCCCGTTCCTTTAGAACTGTAGCACTGTAGAACTGATATATTATAAGGGGTGGAAAGAATGAATGAAGAGTTACTAAGAAGAATTTTGCAGGAAGAACTAAAAGGCATAAAAGAAGATGTCACTATAATGAAACAAGACATAAGTGGATTAAAAGAAGATGTTAGTGGATTAAAGGTAGATGTTAGTGGATTAAAAGAAGATGTTAGTGGATTAAAAGAAGATGTTAGTGGATTAAAAGAAGATGTTAGTGGATTAAAGATAGATGTAAGTGGTTTAAAAGAAGATGTAAGTGGTTTAAAAGAAGATGTAAGTGGTTTAAAAGAAGATGTAAGTGGTTTAAAAGAAGATGTTACCAATATGAAACAAGATATCAGCGATTTAAAAGCTAAAACAGACAGAATAGAAGAATGTCAGAAGATGATTTTTAACGAAGTAGGCGGATTAATGGAATTCCGTACTGAAGCAATCCAAAAGATTGATAAACTAACAGAGAACATTGAATTCTTATCTCATAAGGGCAATGAAACAGAAAAAGAAGTATTCTTTCTAAAAAGGAAACTATTGTAAAAATTACGGTAACACAGTGACACGGTGGCACATCTAGGAATATAAACATTCATCGTGACACTGATCATTTAGGTATCCGCAAAAAAGGAGACACTATGCAATATTTATATATTATTCTAGGGAGTTTTCTAATAACATTTAGTCTAGTTCCCTTAATAACCAAATTAGCTTTTAAAGTAGGGGCCGTAGACAATCCCTCACAAAGAAAAGTTCATAGTAAACCAATGCCTCGTTTAGGTGGTCTCGCCATCTACATAGGGTTTATAACAATGGTCCTACTCACTCAACCCTTAACTCAACAAATTCAAGGGTTAATTATTGGTAGTACCATTATCGCTATTTTAGGTGTAGTAGACGATATAAAGAATCTTTCACCTAAAGTTAAACTACTGGGGCAAATAATAGCAGCTGTAGTTTTAGTACTGCATAATATAAATGTAGATTTTATTACTAACCCCATCTTAGGTGGTATCTTACCCCTAGGCTACTTAAGTATTCCCATAACTATCTTTTGGGTAGTAGGCATAACCAATGCGGTTAATCTAATAGATGGCTTAGATGGACTGGCTGCTGGTACCTCTATAATAGCGGCTGTAACCTTAGCTATTGTAGGTTTGACCCATGGTCAAGTATTAATGTTTTCCTTAGCCATAATCCTAGCCGCCTCAACCTTAGGCTTTTTAAGATACAATTT
>JAAZJU010000136.1 GCA_012800195.1 Clostridia bacterium | reverse complement strand
TGAACTTCTTCAACAGACTTGCATTCTTTAGCCAATTCTTGGGCTAATTGATACTTAAGGTTTTGCATAAATGATCACTCCTTTAATGGTATTTATTACCATTTACACAAAACCTTAAACACTCTCTTTAATTTCATTAAATATAAACATTATGAAACCATATCTATAACCTTCCAGTAATATCTTTCGACCCAATGTGAAATTTATAAGTTTTCATCAGCAAAAGTTAGTGTGACTACCTGTACTAAATCCATTCCGTCGAACTTAGAAGGATCAAAATAGTCTTGAAGAGAGTAACTTCTCATACTTGTACCGCTATCGTAAACCATAAGAGCAACAGGAATCTCTTTATTGATTTCTATCTTCTGGAATTCCTGTAAGAAACCTTTAGTAGATGCCATTGTTTCTGCATCAAGTATGATTTCATTTGTTTTAAATGAAGCTCTTCCACTGGTATTTATATTGAAATCAATCGCATAATTTTCTTTTAGTTGCATTGTAAAAGTTCCAGTTAATTGATCGATAGGCTCTCTATCTGTGCCTATTGAAACAGCTCCACCACCAATACTTTTCCAACTTTTGTCGCCTTCAAGCCTGTAAACATTTACATTTAAAGTTATAGCCTCTTTTGGTGCATGAAAAGAAATAATTTGTGAGTTGCCTTCCATTCCAAAAGATTGCAATATATATTTCTCGCTTTCTGATAAATCGTATGGTGTAATCCCTTCTTTCGTTAGCAGCTTCGGTGAATCCGTAGTGTTTGAGCAAGCTACTATAACCATTGCAATAATTATTAATATTAGTGGAAAAAGTATTTTCCTTTTCAAAGTAAATAACCTCCTGTTATAACTAGCACTTATTAAGTGTCGCGCATCTTGTCAGAAAGTTCATTACGGAAATAATAATTTTCTTTGTTTCTAAATTACTAAATCAAATAAAATGAACCATTTAAATTTTCTTTTATATCAATTTGCTTCTATTTTTGTTTCTATTTCCAAAATTAATTCTTTAAAATACTTTCCTATTTCTAGCATTCGTTCCTCTGTTAATTCGATTAACTCTTCACTATGCTCACTAAATTCTTCCATTCCCAATTCCTTGTAGTTTGGAGCAGGTGTAAAATTCTTATCGATAATTTTTTTTGTATCTAAATCCATTCTAAAAGACACGCTAGGACCATCCAAAGCCCCAGTAACAGTTCCAGTGGATTTAGTCATACTGAAAGTTATAGTATTTTCATCAGTACTTATTGAAGCGCTACCTTCATTTGAAGTGCTAAACTCTTCAAACACTTTCAAACCAGCAATATAGAGTGACCTCTTCTTATTATTATATTCAAGATGCTCTGCAATTTCACTTTCATTTATTTCATAATATTCATTTTTACCTGAAACATTTTCGCCATTCAAATCTCTTTCAACCACGCTAGGCTTATCTGTTGACTTGTCAACGGATTCATGCTGTTCACTACACCCTACAATTAACAATCCTCCTATTACTAATACGCACCCAAAAAGAAATGTAAATTTTTTAGACATTATAGCTATACCTCCTAAACAACTATGGGATAAATACACAAAAGAACACTATCCCTCAAAAGTTTATCATAACCCATTCAGCAGTTGCTAATATTTTTCAAACAATTACACATTGAGACCCTAGTGATAGCCTCTATGGTCGAATTTTCCTTGATGAACTATTTTGTTGAAATGTGCAACAATAAGCATAGAAAATATCATGGAGCTGTTAAGCCAATCCATACATAAACAATAAATCCTACTAAAATTGTCCCTATTACCGTATTGGTATAAGTGTCTTCATCTGCTTTTATTTTTTTTAATAAGACAACAAAGTTAATGAAAAAAGCCATTGATGCTATAATAACAGAAATAAACATAAGTGCACCCATACTTTCTACCTCCTAATTTGAAAAACATCATATGCTTGTTATTTCTCCATATAGTAATATTTTGACTATTTTAGACTAAACAGTTATGTCGCATTATTGACATATTGTACATACATGAGCCTACTTCCCAAAAATCATGGTAATATAACTGGTTGTTTCAATTAAATCATTGCCCATCAATATGCCGGAGTTGGTATTCTGGAGAATCTTCGGTTCGTTTATATCAAGCCTTTCCATAGTATACAGTAAAGTAGCTAAGGCACCGGGGGAATCCAAATAGTCATCCCCTAAACTCAAGAGTCTTGGGATATTTTTAGTTCTGATTATCTCCAGTGTTTCTTGATCCTTGGCTTGGGCTTCTTGATTAGTAAGATAATGAGAGAAGTCTATGGAAGCCATAACTAGGGCTTCTTTTTCTTTTACTATGTTTGCCAGCTGGTCACTTAAGCTTTGGGCTTCTTCGTCTTTTAAATTATAGTGAAAAATAATAGGGACTACCTGGGCCTCTGGAAAGAAATATTTAATAAATGGCATTAAAGCTCCCATGGAATGTTCTGTGGAAAACACACTATTGTTTATTTTTACCTCACTGTTACTTACTAGACCTTCAATTATCTCCTTATTTGTTTCCACTGTGCCAAAGGGAGTTTGCCAACCCCAGGTGCTAGTCAGTATCTTCTCCCCTTCATTATCATGATTAGGGCCAATAAGTATAATGACCGATGGTTTATCCTCTGTTAGTTGAGTAAAAACTTCAGCAATAAGTTCATAGGCCAATAAATGATGAGGTACCACCGCCCCATAAACTTTAGACTTAGGAGCCCCTGCTTTTTCCAGGCGCTCCCGATTAAAGTTAAAATAGCGGCTATCAAAAAAACTATTGGGGTGAGTGAGCTCTGCCCTTTTGTAGCTTTGCTGACTTTCGAACTTGCCCAAGGCCCATCCCCCACCATGCACTATTACTAAGCTTAGAACTATGATAATTATTCTTTTCATTTAATAATTACTCCATCCTCTTGGCTAACACTGTAAATAACACCACTCTTACTATGCTGAAGAATCGCTTGTTCTGCTTTATACTGACCAGGGTTTATAACCCGTGCATAGTAGTTAAAATGACCATCCTTCTTATCATAAACAACAAATACAGCCTTTTGACCATCTATCAAGACGGGATAACCAAGATTCTTATCACTTATTCCTCGTTGATAGGGCCTTTCAACAATCTTTAACCCGGCTGGTAGAAAATCTCGAACCTCATAATGCCCATCAGGAGCCTTGGCACCAAATTGATAAGATATGGTGACCTTCACTAAATCATTAGCCTTAAATTCATTAGTAGCTTTACCATTGACTTCATATTTCCGTGATATTTTAACCCCATCTTCACTTACATTATCCTGGGCTTGATAAGGCATCTCATAAAGAGCTGTAACTCCTATCTGCCCTTCTATATTCTTAATTTCCATTTCCGTTATTTTATCAGGAGTTAAAATAAGAGAATATGATTTTTGAGGTTCTAATTTTATTTGTTCTGTCTTACTGTCAAGCTTATAGCTAAAGCTCACTGGTCTATCAGTTAATTTAGGCAAAGCCTTTTCTAAATATAAAAGCTGTTCTAAGGATAGAAGGATATCTTTAGTCTGATTTTCCGATACATAGGTAGCCAATTTTCCTGCTTCTTCTGCATAATCTAGGTTGATAGCTAAAACCGAGGCCATTGCTGTTGCTTCTAAAATATCATCTTGGTCATCGCCAACATTTAAGCGCAGGCTATTCCCCAGTGTTTCAGACTTGGCTTTTAGCAGTGTCTGGAAAATTTTCGCTGCATTATAGTTATCTCCCAATTCTAAGAAAGCAAGGCTTAGATAAAGCTTTTCTTTATCATTTAAGTCTTTGACTTCTCCTACTATTAATAGTTCCTGGAGGACAGGTTCATCCAAGGCAGCCAATCCTGCTAAGGCTATAATAGTCCTTTCCCTGGTTTCGGAGGGATCATTGGTAATCTGAGTAAAATATTGAGTTAGAGCGTTATAATCAAAGACTCCTAAGTTAAGACTCGCCAGTTTCACACTAAGTTCTAAATCAGCATCTCCGTAAGGCAATAGGGCAATGCCCCCTTGAGGAGTTTGGTATTTTACTAAGTCAGCATTTTCTTCTGCTGCCCAGGTAGTAAGCCCAGGAAAATATTCCTTAATTAGGGTATTACTCCTCATTGAAGCAATTCTTTGTTCAATTCGTGCCCCTGAAGTCATATTTAATTTCCATAATAGATCTAAATATTGGCTCCGTTGATAATCACTAAAGATTAAGGTTACAGGGGAATTGATTCCTTCTTTTTCAGCAAGATCTAATTTATTCTTTAAGAGGAAAAAATCAGCTTCCTTTTTAGTAGCCAGACTATCCACCACTTTAAAGCTATAGGTCAAGGTGTCTGTAAGGCCTTCCTTATTTGTGCCTGTTAAAGTTAAGTTGTAATCACCTTCTGCTAGAAGAGGTAGAGATACCCCCTCCATAGTAAAGGCTTTACCAATAAGATCCTCCTGATGGACAATCTTATCTCCTGATTTAAGGCTAAGCTTATACTCCACATTACTGCCTTCTTTTAACTCCGTACCATAACTTCTAATAGGAATAATAATTTGGTCTCCGGTTAAATAAGTATCTGCTGAAATCATATCCACAAAGAAGGGAAGTTTAACAATAACCTTACTAGCTTTGGCGGCTCCCTGTAAATCTTCAGTGATTGCCTGACAAGTCAAACGCCAAGAGGTAAGATTGTCCGGTACCTGGAATTCTACGGTGGCCTTACCACTCCCATCAGTAGTTAGAGTTTTAAAGAATACAGTATCTTTAAAATCCTTTCTTTCGGAGCCTCCTTCGCCTCCTCCTTCAGCTCCTCCGAATCGGGAATCAGGAGGCTGATGAGTAATTAAGCTTCCTTTGATGCCTGAAAGCACTGTATTGGGGTGCCCATATAATGAATACAAAAGATCCACATATTGATTATGAATGGCATACAGGGCCTCATCCACTAAATTTAGATTTACTGTGGCTTTAACTGGTTTGCCCTTTTGGTCTTTTATGGCCAGATTAACCTGGACCTTTTCTCCAGGTCGATAACTTTCTTTATCAGTACTAATCTCAATTTCTAGGGCTTTATCCTGCTCTTCAAAAAGAACGATTTCCTCTGGGGTTTGATAATAATAACGACCATCGAAATATACGCCTTTAATCCAGAAATTAGGGAGCATTTCAGTAGTGAAGGTAGTTTTAAAGATCCCTGTATTTTGAATCTGTTCCTCTAGAATACCCCTACGGCAGGTTAAGAATAAAAAGCCTTTTTCCCGCTCAGGCATTAAGGTTGTATTCTTCTTAAAACTTACCTGCACAGTTTCATCTATGCTATATTTTCTATTTTCCTTTTCGTGTTCCAGCTGATACCAGGGATAGTCATATTCTAAGTAAAACCCTGAGCCTTGAAGCCTTTGTTGGGCCAAAGCAGTATTTCCCCGGAAATCAAGAGTGGAAAACTCTACTAAATATGATTTGTCTTTATCTACGGGGAAATTATAATTTGCCCTTCCTTCTCCATCGGTGGTTATTTGATCCTCACCAAGTGGAACTTTCTTATAACGATATTCATAACGAGGCATAACTTTTTTATTGATAAAATCATAATATTGTCCTGTCTCAATTTTCTCCCAAACCTCTTCATAAAGATTAACCTTTACTTCGCGATTGGCAGCCGGTCCTTGAGTAAAGGCATCTTTTTCCCAAGAATCAATTTCTCCCCTATTAACCTTATCTAAGGTTAATTTTTTGAGGTTTAGTTCTATCTGCCCGTAATTTTCTACAACCTTACCTTGAGTTTCAATAGCCACATCATTATTAAGGACCATAACTAGAGCATCTCCAGCTATTTCTCCACTTTCAGGCTGATTAGTTGTTAAGTATAGATATCTATGATCAATATAGCTATAACTCTCTCCCTCTTGAGTAGGCCTATAGCTAATAATAGCTTCCCCTTGGCTATTAGTGGTGATCGTACCATTGTCATTATAAATATAGTACTTTAGAGGAATATTAGCCGCAGCTGTTCCTTCAAAAAAGCTAGTTTTAACTTTAAAATCTACCTTTTCCCCAGCAAAGATAGCCCTTTGGTGAGGAGTAGCCTCAATTTGATACACTGGTTTACTATAGTTCTCCACATCAAAAAATTGGCTGATTACGGTCTGATTATCCACTTGAACCTCAAGATAATAATAGCCTGGTAAAAGATTGGGTAAATCTAGGCTATCGGTAAAGTTATAATCAGATACTTGAATTTCTTTACTTAATATTGCGGTCCCCTGACTGCCATCTTTAGTTAAGGCTACAGTAACTTTCTGAGGGATTTCCTGGTTGGTCACTCTAGGCTTTAAGATGCCCCAAAAATGCACTGTATCATCAGGTTTATATAAGGTTCTGTCTAGGTAAAGGTACCGCCAGAAAGAACTTTGGAAATTGTATTTATCCTGCCACTCAAAGTCCACATATCTGGGAACGATAGCAGCCACTCCTTCTTGGTTACCTTTACTGATTACGGCATAGGCCCCTAGAGCAAAGTCCCCAGTACTAGGCAACTCACCTAACCCATTATCATTGGTCTTGGCAGTCTCCCCATTACCTTTAATATCTGCTCCAGCTACGGGAAGGCCACTTAAGAGATCATGAACCCAATATAGATTTTTATTTTCACCTAGTGCAGCATAGATACCCAAATCAGTGACTTGGAACCAAAGCTGTCTTACAGTATCATCTAAAGTTATTTCTGCAAGATAGTACCCAGCAGGAATAGCCTCAGGGAATTGAATAAAGCTTAGATTTTGACTACCTTCTATGGGAGTACTAAAGGAAGCTACTTCAGAAAGTCCCTGGGTATTTTCTCTATAATTAACCCTACTGTGATAAGCCCAAAAAGGTGTTTTTTCTCTTTCTTGAAGAGCTTTAATATATTCTTGAGCATTCTTATAGCTATATATTGTTACCTTAGCCTCTATTGATTCCTTTTGCTGATAACTAAAATACCCTATTTGAAAAAAGGGAGCCTCTTGAGTTGTAAATTCATGATCCTGTTTGTAAATATCAATATAATGAGAACTTTGTTTATCTTCTTCTCTGGTTTCGAATTGGAAAATATAATCTTCCTCTAATACTTGGCTACTTCCAGCTAGGGGTAACCCCTTTTTAATGGTTACAGTGTAAACAGTGGCTGGTTCTAGCTTTTGGGGTATAAACACGGCAGTTTTTTTATGTATTTCAAATTTACCTTGAACTTGGGGATTAATAGAGAAGTAAAGATCTAGATTATCAAAGTTTAAATGACTAAAATTAATCTCTATTCCTGTGTCTGTGGGTACACCTGTTCCTTTATCTCTAGGTAATGTGGAAACAACTTTAAAATCTCCTTTAGTCTGAAAAGCCCACTTCAAGGATTCATCTCCTGTAGTGGTTAAGGTGAATTTATAAACCTTTTGGGGTTCAAGGGGTTCTTGAGGTATAAGAATTACTTCATGGGAATTACCCTTTTCACCCTTTTCCACTTTAAAAGGTATAACTGGATCAACACTTATATTTTCAGCGATAGCCTTGGGATCCAGCTCATCAGCGGTTTGAAAGACAAAACTACTATCTAGCTCGACTCCCCCAGTATCATACTTAGTTGGCAACATATTTACTTCCGAAGCTAGAACACTTTCAGAGCCTTGATTAAGGCCTAAGTAGATAATCCCACTTAAAACAATCAAGACTAAAGCAATAATCAGATGTTTTTTGCTATTCATAACAATCCCCTCTTTTGTTTTTTTGGAAATAACATACACCTATCCTTATATTTAAGACGAGAAAATAAAAGTAAAGTTCCATGATAGTAAATTACTATCAATTCATTTATACCCCAAAGGCAGCTATTAAGCCAGTACTAATACAGAATAATAAATGAACCCCTACAGACTTAGGTTTCCATGGTCCGTAGGGGAACTATAGGGGGCTATTTAATTAAACTAAACTTGAGAGAACGGAAACCCGCACAATAATACCTAAGAGCCGCTTATCTTCATCCACTACTGCGATAGGGTATTTGTTCTTCGTTGCAATAGGAATTAATTCTTGAACATAGGTCTCTGGCCCAGTGGTAAAATAATTTTCCTGGATGATATCCGCTAATCTTTTGTTTTCTTTTAGGGCTTTAATAGCGTCATCAATTGTTACTAACCCTAGTAGCCTTCTCTCTTTATCTACAACAAAGACACTGGATAGTCCACTTTGTTCCATTTCATTTATAGCAATTTTTACTCCATCTTTTACAGAAACTACAGTTGAAGGCTTAAACATAACATTCTTAGCCTGTAGAACTTTTGAACGGTCAATGTCTTTAACGAATTTTTTAATATATTCATTTTTCGGGGTGGCTAAAATTTCCTCCGGTGTTCCAACTTGCTCAATAACACTATCCTTCATAATAGCTACTCGATCCCCTAGTTTAAAAGCTTCGTTAATATCATGGGTAATAAACACAATGGTCTTTTTTAATCGCGCCTGTAAATCTAAAAGCTCTTGCTGCATTTCCCTTTTAATTAAGGGATCCAAAGCACTAAAGGGTTCGTCCATTAAGAGAATATCAGGGTTATTAGCTAAGGCTCGAGCTAAACCAACCCTTTGCTGCATTCCTCCACTTAATTCATTGGGATAATGATCTTCCCAGCCCCTTAAACCCACAATGGCTAAATTTTCTCGGGCTATTCTGTATCTTTCCTCAGGGGAGATGCCCCTTATTTCTAATCCATAGACCACATTATCTAAAACAGTTCTATGAGTTAATAAACCAAAATGCTGAAAAACCATGGCCACCTTTTTCTGTCTAAATTCTTTCAGCTTTTGTTTATCATATTCTACAATATCTTCACCATCAATTAGTATCTTCCCTTGAGTAGGCTTATTTAAGAGATTCAAACAACGGATTAAGGTGGATTTACCACTGCCAGATAAACCCATGATAACAAATATTTTTCCTTCTTCAACCTCGAAGGATACATTATTAACTCCTACGGTATGGCCAGTTTCCTGAAGTATTTTCTCCTTTGAAACACCATGTTCAAGTTTTTCTAAGACATTCTTAGGATTTTTACCAAAAATTTTACTTAAATTCTCCACTTTTATTTTTACAGTCATTCTTATCCCTCTTCCTATTCAGGGTACTTAAAACGCTCTGCAATGCCCTGGGACACTCGGTCAATGATAATGGCTAAGAAGACAATGCTAATGCCTGCTTCAAAGCCTTTGGCAATATCAATACGTTGAATTGCCCTTAAAACCTCTAGACCTAGACCTCTAGCTCCAATCATGGAGGCAACGACCACCATAGATAAGGCCATCATGGTAGTTTGGTTGATACCAGTCATAATGGTTGGTAAGGCCTGAGGTAATTGGACTTTTAACAAGGTTTGCCAATTGGAACTCCCAAAAGAGATAGAAGCTTCTACCATTTCTTTAGGTACTTTTCTAATTCCTAAATCCGTTAACCTAATAACTGGAGGTGTTGCATAAATTATGGTAGCAAAAACCGCTGGTACTTTACCCATACCAAAGAGCATCAAGGCAGGAATTAAATAAACAAAACTGGGCATAGTTTGCATAGCATCTAATATTGGTCTCATTACGGCATTAAATCTATCAGAATAAGCTGTTAGTACTCCTAAAGGTATTCCAATTACTAGGGAAATAATAACCGAGGCTAAAACTATAGCCAAAGTCATCATCATCAAATCCCAGAAACCAAAAGTACCTACTAGAAATAGACTAAGAGAAAAAACAATTCCTGCTTTGATATTTATAGCCTTCCAACCTAAGAGAAGTATCCCCAATAAGACTAGCCACCAAGGCAACCAAAGGAGAATTTTTTCTGTACTTACTAAAAGGCTTAATATTCCCGAGGCGATTGCATCAAACACTTCGCCATAATCAGTCATTAACCATTTCACAAATTGATCTACATATTGGCCTAAATTAAATCGGAATATATCTGGGAAACTACTCATTTTCTATCCTTCCTTTATATAAGGATTTTAAAGAGCTCCTTTAACCTTCGAGGCTACTTCTTCAGGAACCCACTTAGTCCAAATCTCTTCATATTCAGACAAAAACCATTTTGCTGTTTCATCCGCATCTACCTCATTAAGCTGCATATAGGCTAAAGCTTCATTAGTAAGAGCACTACTAGTTTCATAGTTTTTTAAGAACTCCACAACCTCAGGAGCTTTTTCCTGCATGTTCTTATTCACTGCTACGGTAACAGGAACTGTTGGGAATTCACATCTATAACCATCATTCCATAATTCTTCACTATAGGGTTCATCCTCTAACAAGGTCATATCCAGCAATCCCATAATCCAGGTAGGCTCCCAATAATATCCCACCCAGGCCTCTCCTCTTTCATAAGCTCTAACCATGGAAGCTCCTAAAGCTGCATCAGACCCAGGACTTAAATAATTATAAAACTGATTTAAACCATAGTTATCTATTTTTTCAGATAGTATTTTATCTACAGCCCAACCTGGTATTGCCCCATAAATTACACCCTTGCTTGGATCTTCTGGATCTTTAAACAATTCCCAATATTTGTCAAGGTCCTTAATATTCTTTAAATCTGGGGCAACAGGTGCAATCCCTCTTTCAGGATCTCCTTTTATCATGTAAGTAGGAACATACAGACCTTGGACATTATCATCAAAGTTAGTTGCTAACTCAATAACATCTCCCTTTTCTATAGCCGGGTAGTAAATATCGGCAAAATTATCTGTCCAAACTTCCATGTAAATATCAATATCTCCTTTTGCTAAAGCTTCAACAGTAATTGGTGAAGATCCAGCCATAATCTCTGTTTTATAACCATAACCATTTTCAATTATTAACTGGGCTACACTATTATGAAACTGAATACTATCCCAACCAGCATCGGCTAAGACCAAAGTCGGTTTACCTCCATTATCACCACTATCCGAGCTACATCCTGTAACTGAGATCACCATTACAAATACTAGGGCAACGGCTATTAACTTCCATTCTCTCTTTGATTTTTTCACTTTCCTCATCCTCCTTAATTTATGGCTAAAATCTGATAATCAAGCTCTCAGTTAGCCACTAATCAATTAAATAGGCAAATACTTACTGACATACCACTGATTGTTCTTAAGTTGTTTATATTATACTCCCTTAAAAATAAAAAAGCAACTTATTTTATTTAATAAGTTGCCTGTAATTATTAGGTAATAAATATTTATATCCTTTGCCATTTGCAAAATCTATGCTCTATGAAATCGATAACACCATAAATAATTAAACCTAAACCAGCCATAGTAATAATGCCCGCGTACATCTCACTATATTCCCTTCTTTCCATAGCATCTAAGATAAAATAACCTAGGCCATCACTGGAAGCAAAGGTTTCGGCAAAAAACAAAACTGCAATGGCTGTACCTAAGGTTATCCTTAAGGAGGTCAAAATTTTAGGTAAACAAAAGGGCCATATCAAATGATAATATATTTGCCAGGTTGTTGGATTGAGAGAACGTATTGCTTGCAGACTCTGAAAGGGAATAGCTTTGGCTGCATCCCTAGCTTTGACTACCACCTGGAAAAAAACAATTAAAGTAATTAAGGCTATCTTAGGCAAATTTCCTAAACCCATTAAAACCACTAGAATTGGTAAAAATACTACTTTGGGTAAGGGATAGAGGACATAAATAATAGGGGCTACAAATTTATCTAAGGCTTGGTTTCTACCTAAAACAAGTCCCAATGGTACTCCTAATAGAAAGGCAAGAAGTAGACTAACAAGGATCCTATATAGGCTAATAAGAAAGTGATTAGTCAATTGGCCCCCTAAAAGCAAACCAAAAAAACCAGTAAAAGCAGCAAAAGGGGTTGGCAGAAAGGGTTTTGCCAATAATATACTAGCCAAATGCCAACAGATTATTAATGAGGCAATTGCTAATGAATAACTTACTAATTTTTTCATCATTTTACTTCCCCTTCTAGTAAGTCTCGAAGATAATTACAATTAGCGTAAAAATCTTGGGTTTTTCTATATAGCCTTGAGCCAGAAGTACTATTATCAAAAATTTTTATAACCTTCCCTGGTTGAGGAGATAAAACTATAATCTTCTCCCCTAAAAATACTGCTTCTTCAATACTATGAGTAACTAAAATATAGGTTAGTTCTTTGTCTAACCAAAGCTCGAGAAGGGTATCTTGTAGCCTTTCCCTGGTTAAAGCATCTAAGGCTGAAAAAGGTTCATCCATCAACAAAATCTGAGGTCTTTGAGCCAAAGCTCGGGCAATGGCAACCCTTTGACGCTGGCCTCCAGATAATTGAGTAGGGTATTTATCAATATGATCTATTAAGTCTAGTCTTTTTAAAAGCTCCAAGACTTTCCTTTGTCTAGTTTCTTTATCTACTTTTTTTAATAATAGCCCCAATTCTGCATTGTCATAAACAGTTTTCCAAGGGAAAAGTCCATGATCCTGAAGGATTAAAGCTACCTCATCCCGGGGTCCCGTAACCTTCTTCTGATTGATATAGACCGAACCTTTAGTGGGAGAAAGTAATCCTGCCAATATATATAAGAGGGAACTCTTTCCACATCCTGAAGGTCCAATTACTACACACCTTTCCCTCGGCTTAAGAGAAAAAGAGATATCTTCCAGGACATTTGGGGATAGGTTGTTATTTTTAATGTTTTTATATCTTAAAGTAACATCATTTATCTCGATCATTTAATTCTCCCTCAAAATTTCATCCACAATATCTTCATAGGAAAAGGCTTCTTTTAGCAAATCCTTTTCTACCATCCAGGTCATTACTTCTTCCACCATTTCCTCTGTGGGTAAGGACCCAGGAGTAAAAGTTGGCATGGGATAGGTTTCAACTAAGCTTTCAGGTATCCTAGCCTTCTCTATTAACAAACTATTATACTTTTCAGGGTTGTTATTAATTAATTGTGCTCCCTCTTGGTGGGCTTTTAACACATTACGAACAGCCTCCCTATTACTTGTTAAAACATCTTCCCTGAAAATAATAACCGACTGAGACAAGTTGCGATTTAACTTCGTATCATCAATTATTGCTTTAGCTCCATACTGCTCAGCTAAACTAGCTAAAGGATCAGGTAAAAGAGCTAACTTTACATCCTTTCCCTCCAATAAAGCTTCTAAACGAATTTTTAGATCGGGAATACTCTGGGTCTTTATCGACTTAGCATCAAGATCTACATTTTGAAACATTTTCTCTGCTAAATAGTGGATAATCGTATTATTGGAGATAGCAATGGGCACATCTTGAAGCTCTGCCAGGCTTTCTATGTCACTATTGGGAGCTGTTAAAATCGCAAACCTACCTTCCTCTGGGGTAGCCCCTAGGGCTAGAGAAACCACCCTAACATCTGTTCCACCCTTTTTGATAAGAGCTGTTACAATTAAATCGGTCAAAACTCCATCTAGTTCCCCTGCCTCCAAAGCCAAGTCTTTATCTCTTGCAGCACTAAAAGGGATTAGTTGAATCTGAACATTATGTTTTTCAAAAAGCCCTTCCTCTTCCGCTACAAAGAAGGGTAAGCTATCATCTATCTGTAATAAGCCAATTCTTATAGGCTTTTCTTGCTCTTGATTAGCTTCATTGGTGCAACCTACCACTAATATAAAGCTAGTAAATAATAAAAATGAAAGTAAAATTCTTACAGAAAATTTCAAATTATTCAGCTCCTCTTGTGGGAAATATCTTAGCTATTATTCACACTCTAAATATTAATATTTTCTATCTTGTCCAATTTAAAAAGAGGAATAACCTGCTCCTTTTCTTCTGTCTCTTTAGAACCACAGGCAGACAAGCTTAGAGAAAGTACCATTATTAAGATCAACAGTTTCTTTTTCATACAATTCACTCCTATAGCCCAGGCTATCCTCTCTTGTCCCCTAAAGGGGCAATTCACGTTGCTTGAAGGTATTATAGCATAGCTCCTTATAAGAAAAAAACACCCTAGGGCTTAGGATTACTCCTTTGCCTTAGGGTGAATTCTTAACCTTATTCGAGGTAAATATTATTTAATACAACTGCTTGATTGTCGCCAGTATCCATAATTTGAATCTCTACGCTATTTTCGCCTTTACTAGCTGTTGCGAAGAACTCATAATCTCCATCAGAAATATTGGCGTTGTCCATAGCATTAACAATTTCTTTATAGAATTCTGCCACTTCTTTAAAAGGCTTCTTAGTGGTAAAGTTCTGGTCTGGGGGCTTGCCAAGCTTAATCTAGGGTTAGTTTGCCGTCTACAATGCCACCGCTTTTTTCAACTACATAACCGGCGGCTTCAAAAAGTTCAATAGCCTTTTCTTTGGTCAAATCCCCATAATCTTTAAGGGAAATAACTTTAAAGTCAGGTCCCTCCTGACCTATAGCTATCACAAAATCATATTGATTTTTACCATTACGGACAAAAAGATAATCACTATGGGAGGATACATTACCCCTACTATCAAAATTCCCTCCGCTTAACACAAAACAGCTCATGCTTCCATCCTTTTCCTGTCTAAATTCGCTGACTTTGCGGGTAAATATTTCACCCTCTCTTTCGGTATAAGATTCTTCAAAAAAATATACCTTCTCTAAATCACAGGTGCCTATTTTCCACCTTCCTGTCACCGGCCTTAGAAGAAAAACCAAAACCGTCTTGTTCCAATACATCATCATAACCGAAGGTCAAAATAGGACCATTCTTCTCCACAAACCCTTGATACCCGGCAAACATTAATTCTCCTTCGAAACGACCGTCCTTATTATCTATATTTAATAAATCATATTGAACCCCGCTAATGAAACAAGTGCTAGGTGTAACAAGTTCCATTATAGGCATCCCTTCATATTCATTTAAAACCTTCTCATTTTCTTTATAAAGGTTATCCCAGAGCTCCGAAAACTCGCCAATTGTTTGAATTTTTGAAGATTTAGAAGTCGAATTTTCCGCCTTAACCGGTTTCTCGGTCTCGACCTTTTCCTTCGGGTCAACACTTTTTTCAGCCTGCCCTTGATTGGAAGAACCACCACAGGCTGTTATCAATAAGGCTATACAAAGTAATAACGCCAAGATTAAATAATTCTTTTTCATAAGAATTTTCCTTCCTTTCCCTGAAAAAAACTTTTCTTCAATCTTAATCTTCATCCTTAATCTTTCTTACTCTTATTTTTCTACCAGTTCAAAGGATTCAATAAATGTTCTAAAGTCTTCTTCTACTGTTGGGAAATCCTTTGAAGACCCTCCACAACCTAGTGTGTAAGCATATTTATCATGGAAGATATAGGTGTTCCAACCCTTTAGTTCCATATTCATTATTTTATAAGTATAGACAAGGAAATGTTTATCAGGATCAGATACACCAATTTCTGCTGTGTCGTGGAATTCTACATTACTAAAGCTATCCCTATATGTTTCTTGAACATATTCTAAGAATTTTTCAGGAGTATTGGCTTCTTCTGGCATACGATCTCGGCTAAGCATTACTGAAAAACCGTCTTTTTTATAAAAAGTTACATTACTAGGAACATCTTCATCTTTCTCCCAACCATCTATGGTTGTTATTGAAGAAGTCATTTCTTGAAAAACTTGGGGTTTAGGTTCTTCCTGATTACCTTTCTCTTCAACTTTATCTGATGATTTGGCAGGCTCTTGGTTAACAGGTGCTTTACCTCCACCACAAGCCGTTACCATGAAAGCTATCACAATAAGCAATATTAGAAATAAAGAAGTTTTTTTCATTATATATACCTCCAATATATTAATATTTTGAATTAGCCTCCTATAATGTTAACCCCGCCACTTTCTATTTAGCCTTTTTAGCTGCGGTGAAATACACTGCCATCGCATCTTCAAATCCTTCCTTAAAGCCAGGATAATTTGGCTTTACACCCCATTTAAAACCTTTAAGGGATAATTTAGCCTCTCCTTTAAGAGGACCTGCAGATTTACTCCCAAGGGTTATTTCTAAATTCTTTATATCATCGACACCTTTCATAAAATCATCCAATACTCTTCCGATTGCTTGGGCAGTCATAATGGCTTCATTAAGAATGTCTTTATAATCGCCGTGTTTCAAAGCAGCACTGCATACTGACCAAATGGAAACATCAACACCAATAAAGGCACCCAAAGCATATTTACTGGCATTCTGACCAATATCTTGAGCTTGCTTTGTAATAAGATAGGATGCAAAAGAACCATGTTCCCCAGTATCAAAGACCGCAATTGTTTCATAGGATTCTGGGTCTATTTCTAACCAGGCCCATCGTTTTATTCCATCTACATCTGTGGGCTTATCGGGAACAAAAATTGCCTTTGAAGTATTGAAAACTGTCTCAATAAGCCGGTCTGGGTAGTTACCTTCTTTTATCATCTCCTCTAGGATTTGCAAACGTCCCTCAGAATCTTCCTCATCAGGTGGAATAAAGACCAGGCTAGTACCCTTAGGAGCATTGATCCATAAATCTAAGAAATTGGTTGTATCCTTACCTGTCAATGCTCTACCTTCCAAAGAGGAAACAAACATTCCGGCAATGATATTATAGGCTGCTTGGGTATCCTCATCTCCATTGTGGCATTGACTAACAGCCTGTAATAAATCCATACTGGTCCACATTTTATCATTCTTAGGATCCATACGAGAGGTTAAAACCATGCACCGCGCTTTATCCGTACGACCTAAAATCAACTTCAAATCCTCACTGATTTCTTGATCAAAAATAGTCTGATTAGTTATAAAACGATTAATGATATTACGGCTATACCACTTAAGAACAGAGAGAGAGTTGGGATTATTGGCAGCCTTATATTCTTTATTGGTAGCTTCCTCTAATACTTTAGCGGAAGCCTCTGGTAAATCAGGCAAATTGATTGCTAAGGTATGATAAACTCGATCTGGAGTCTCACCTTCCACCAGAGTACTCTCATGAGTATAGGTACCATTCGGTAGCTTCACATCAATTCTCACACCTAGTATCTTATTTTGCCCGCTATCAATGGCAACTGAGCTCCCAGTCACCCCTTGGGGTGTACTCATAGCTACCATATACTGTTTACCTTTTCCGTTCCCAGCCTCAGGATAACCCACTTCAATAGGATCATGACTTAAATCAGCAAGGGATATTTCCTTAGATAGCATTTCTACATAATCATAGCCTTTGAGTCCTTCTCCATCTCCCCCACCTAAAACATCAGCTATATCACCCATAGTGCCGGCCGCTGAGCCTTCATCTTCACCAGGCTCTACTTTTAACGATACACTTATAGTTGCATTTTCCGAATTTAATTCGCTGACTTCATACTGGGAAGCAGGGAAATATACTAGACCCTCAAGTTCTTTAATATCCTTCATAAAGGGAATTACAAACAGCTTCGAATTACCTTGTTCATCAAGGTAGGAAATTCCGGGTATAAAGTCATTAGGAATTTCTTCAACATTAGATAATTCCAAAAGTTTCACCCTGCCATTTTCAGTAAAGGCCATAGATCTTAATTTTGGTGTGCAACCAGTTTTAGCCAATAACCTCATGGCAACATTAGCTAAATCCCATTCTGTTCCCCAGCCCTGGGTCAATACAGCTTCGGGAGAATAGGAATAATACCACTTATTATCCCGATGAGCGGGGATCCATTTGAGAGGAGCCATGGTCTTGGTAAAATCGGCTATTGTTTTTACCTCTTCAATCTTTTGGGCTCCGGAGGTTACAATAGTAGGCATAGGAATATTATTTTTACCGTCATTCTGGTCAAAGTCAACGGTCTGGATAAAACCTGCATTGCCTTTTGTTCCTTTGATGCTGTTATACCTTTGAATTTCTTTCCGTACCATTTCCGCCAGTTGAGTTTCAAATTCCCGATCAATTATTGGCGCCTCAATTTTATTGACTAAAAGTTCCGGACTCTGATAGGTTTCTGTACCAACAGGAACATTCAAATCCGTGAAAAAGGGTGATTTAAGGGACCATTTATAGCCTTTTTTTGGCGTAAAAAAGAGGATAATGCCTCTTCGTTCAGCCCCATCAAAAACAGCCCAATCATTATTAATTCCATATAGTAACCTGGTAGTAGCATAATTAGGTTCCAAAATGCCTTCCGTGCTTTCCCCTGAGCCAAAATCAGCCAACCCAATTTTGCCCGTAACCCTCGGGGTATTCGCCTGATATTGATTCTGGTAATCTTCACGCACCAATTGGAAGCAATCTTCCGGAATTATGGTCCCAAAACCATCCTTTACATCAGTTAGGGTTACATCAGCTACAATCCAACCAGCCATATTTTCAAAGGATTCATCAAGGATGGTTAACTGGTTAACCTTAACTTTTAAGCCCTCCATTGAGGCTGTCGCAACACTACCAGTAGAACCATAGGGACTCCCCTTAACTACCGGAACCTGTAAACTACCACTCTGGAGATCTCCCCAAATTTCCGTTTGGGTACCACTGAGGCCATTGGCAATCTCATAGGCTAAGCGAACTTTATTGACTGAGCCAGGAGCCAGCATCACCGGTGAAACAAAACCGAAAGGCAACACATGGGTAGCATCACTCATCTTGGTTAATAAGGGACCCTGGTTAGTATTCACTTTTAACCAAAGTCTTTCTTGGGGATTAATATCCAGAAGAGCCTGGACTTTGGAGTCGAATTCTGCTTCTACCACTCTGTAAGAAGCATCTTTCTCTGCCGGATATTGATCTATTTTGTCCACCACACTGGAACCAGTTACTTTCATAGAAAATGCATCGCTAATTTTAGCCAAATCTCCTGTGGGTAATTTTTCGATCTCTAAAAACTGTTTATCCATTTTGCCCATTAAGGGAACATTAATATGACCATAGGTAGTATCGTAAAAATGTAAGGAAGTTTGCTTTACAGGTTCATCGGGGACTAAAAATACCAGCATTCCTTTTAATGTTTCTTTAACGGGAACATTAACTTCCGGATTACCAGGTGGTGCTAAGGGGTTTTCTGTAAGCCAGGTAGCCTCAGATGCCGGAAAACTTCCCTCATTATTGATACTTACATAAAAGTGATTTTGAAAACCTGGTATATTGTAAGGAATTTTTTCCTGGGTAACATTTTTCAGTTCCAATTCCAGGGCCATAAACTGTTTATGATTAGGAGGCTCCAGTCCCTTAAATTTACTGAAATAGTAGGCCTCTTTAACTGTAAGTTCTGCTGCTTTATTACTTTCTTTAACACTAAAGGGAATACGCTTAGTGAGAATAGTATCTACGCCCGGGACCCCTGTACCTGTTACCATAGTAGCTACATCCTGACCGTAACGCTTCATGGGTAAACCGGTAGCAATTTTTACAGTGTCAGGCTCTATTACTTCCCCTGATTTGGGCGGCTTTGTAAAAACAACTGAAGTGTTGGCAGCATAACTTAACACCTCCCCAGCGGCATTCTTGTCATTAATAGTTACTGAAAGGGGTATTTCCCGAGAAATAGTATCTTGTTTTATAAGGTTTAAGATTTCCTCCAGGGTAGACTGTAATCCCCCTGCATCCTCGGTTACCACATAGCGCCCACCGGAAAGTTCTGCAGCTTTAGCAAAAACCTCTTTTTTATCCTCTACACCTATTCCTGCCCACAGGACGGTAATATTCTCCTTCTTAATTTCTCCTAATATCCATTCAAATGCTTCCTGTTCTTCTTCATCCACCTCTAAGGCAGCATCGGTGAGATAGACAATAACCTTTTTATTGGAGGGGACCGACCTTAGATTTTCGTATCCGATGGTGATGGCTTCTAAAATTGGTGTCCCACCATAAGCATCTAATTCTCCTAAACCCTGTAGAATCTGCATTTTGTCAGAAGTAGTTATCTGCTGTTGACGGATAATCAAGCCACCCACGGGGCCAGTCTGAAAGCTAGTCATTTGCATTAGAGCATTTTTTGGCAGCTTCATGATAAAATCATGGAAAATTGCCTTGGTTTTATCCATGCGATAACCACAGCCTTCTTCTTCAGCAGGGTCGATATCCATAGAGCCTGAAGCATCCACAATCATAGATATTACCGGTGTGTCGGAAAGCCCAGCTTCTTTAGGCCGCTCATAGGTCATGACGAAAGAGTTTCCAAATTTACTGCCGATGGCGGCAAAAACATTAGCTAATGCCTTTTCATCCTTGGCACTATAATATTCTCCACCAGAGGCCGCTGAAAACTCCCTTAAAGCTTTTTCATCGGGTTTGTCTCCAAATCCAATGGTATATGCTGGAATATTAGCCTCTTTTAGTGCCTCTACCACTTCCTCTTGAGAACGATAACTTCCTTCTCCTTGGCCATCAATGCTGGAATCTGCACCGTCTGCAAAGACAACTAGAGCAGGTCGAGTTTTACCATCAAGTAATTCAAGACCCTGAAGGGTAGCATCAAAGAGTTTTGTGGAGCCTCCTGCAGTTATCTTTGAAAGATTTTTAAGAACATTCTCCTTAGTTTCACCATTTAATACTTTTACTTGAGAGTCAAAATCAATTACTTTAATAAAAGTTTTATCGGGGAGACCTTGAATAAATTCTTTTGCCGCAGCAGTGGTAGCTGGCATCTGTTTACCCATGGACCCTGAGGAATCTAGAACCAAGACAACACTAGGAGGTGCCACCTGCCGAGTAATCTCGGTAATTTTTACTGGTTTACCCCCTTCAATGATTTGTGTATTCTCTTTAGTAGGAAAAATATCCCGCTGTAAAGGATCATGGACCAGCATAGAAATTGAAGCGGTATTACCCATATCCTTGGCTTCCACAAATTCAATCCCACCGGTATAGTTTCCAGGTTCAGCAAATGAACTGTTTAAGTTGGCATAAGCACTCTTTAGGGAAGTGGGAAGAGTAAGCACTGTAGTTTCTCCAGCATTTACTGGAATCATTCTAACTTTACTGTCGTATAAACCTACCCCCTCGGCCAAGAGAACTACATTCCAAAGACCTGCCGGGAGCCAGAAAAGGGTATCTCCCTCAGGAGTAATATCACCCTCTAGGGAAAAACCATCGATATATTGAAAATCAACCTCATTAGGTGGTTCAACAACTACATCCCCAAAGGGAACACCACAAACTTTTAAGGCTCCTAATTCATCACCTAGCTTGACTTCAGGAATTTCCCCCAATTCCTCAATTAAAATAGAAAACTCGGTAGGAGGTTCTTCCCAGGTAAAAGTCCATTTTAAAGTATCCTGGCCCTGAGGAAGGTCATCAAGAACAAAAGTGTTAGTTTTATAAGAATAAAGTTCCTTTCTATAGTCAAGGCTCCGCTTGAGCATAGCCGATGAATACTCTGATGTGATTCGTAATTGAAGATCACCATCAGGGAGCATAATCCTTGCCGATTGAAATTTCTTGCCTTCACTATTGGTCATAAAGGTAATACTTTCAACATCTTCACCCAGACTGGCGGGAGTAAATTTTACTTCTTTTCCCACGGGAATAAATAGTTCTTTTACAACATGAAGAGTATAACCACTTTCTGTTTGACGAGCATCCCCCCACCACAGGCTATTCTCGTCTTTTTTATAATTAAAGGTTAACCGATCACCATATTGGTTTGAGAAAATATTAGCACCCAATTTTTCTGCATAATCCTTGAGAAAGATTAGGGGAATACCCGAGGGGTCTTCCACTTCCAGGGTCCACATTTCACCATCAATTACTTTAGTAACCTCAGCGAAATTGTCGATATACTTTAGATCATGTCTTTCTCCTTCCTCATAATCTGTGGAAATATATAAATCTTGAGAACCTAAAGGATTGATTTCGGGAATGGGGATATCCCAGATACCAACTGGACCTGTTTTTGGAGGTTTAGCTGAGGAAACAGGCAAGCTAGAATTACTTTCACCTGTTTTCCTTCCACAACCCGATAAGCTAAAGAGCAGTGCCAATATTAACAATATTGAGATAATCTTTTTCATAGATCTATACTCCTTTCACAAAGCACATACCCTTAAAAATTTTATTGTTGTTCTTCCTCTTGTTCCTTAGCATTTTTTATATCACTGATCTTTTCTTTTAAAGTAGCAATAGTCTGTTGGGCCTCAGTTATCTTCTCACACAATTCTTTAACTGGGCTCTCAGCATTATCTTTATCTAGCTCATAGATTTGTTTACCTATTTCAATGTAAAGCTTATCTATCTGTTTCTCTTGATCCGAAATTTGAGAATTGAGCTTGGTTACCTCCGCAAGTTCCTTAGCTTTCGAAGCAGTAGCCCCGGCAGCTGAACCAATTTTTTTACCTATCTCATTAAAAAAAGCCATCCTATTCACATCCTTTTGTTAATATTTATAATCTAATCGTCACCTAATAAGCCTTTAAGGCCTATACCTTTCAAAACACTTCCTTCTCCCTTGCTTTTGTTGTCTCCTTTGCTACTTGCAGCATATACGCGATTAGCTAACCTACTAAAAGGTAAGGATTGTAGCCAAACCTGTCCAGGTCCCTTTAAGGTCGCTAAAAATAAACCCTCCCCACCAAAAATAGCACTGCGCACATTACTTGCAAATTGCACATCATAATCTATACCTGTAGTCATAGCTACAAGACAACCTGTATCTAACTTTATTACTTCTCCTGCCTCTAAATTCTTTTTAATAATGGTTCCCCCAGCATGAATAAAGGCCATTCCATCGCCTATTAGGCGCTGCATAATAAAACCTTCTCCTCCAAAGAAACCCACTCCTATTCTTTTCTGAAAAGCAATTTCAATAGCTATACCTTTAGCAGCACAAAGAAATGCATCTCTTTGACAAATAATTTGGTTATTATAATCTTTAAGATCTAATGGAATAATTTTACCTGGATAGGGAGCACCAAAAGATACAACTTTCTTTCCTTGTCCCTTATTTGTAAAAGTTGTCATAAAAAGACTTTCCCCAGTAATTACTCTCTTTCCAGCTCCCAGCATTTTATCCATCAGACCTTTTCCAGCGTCTCGTTCTGAACCATCGCCAAAGACAGTATCTGAGACAATGCTACTATCCATATACATCATAGCTCCAGCTTCGGCCACAATAGTTTCCCCTGGATCTAAGCCAATTTCTACAAATTGCATATCATCGCCATATATTGTATAGTCTATTTCATGTGCTTTGCCCATAGATACCCTCCTATTTCTTTATAATTTTCCAAATCATTCATTGGCACTGGTAACAATGGTTAAGGTCTTGTTTGCAATTTCATAAGTTAACTGAACTATAAATTTTTCACTATTTTCCCCTGTAAAAGAAACGATATCCCCTGTGTTTATTTCATAAACATTTTCA
The DNA here is from genome assembly GCA_012800195.1 of Clostridia bacterium. Lineage (GTDB taxonomy): Bacteria > Bacillota > Peptococcia > Peptococcales > BICA1-8 > JAAZJU01. The sequence continues at coordinate 10,712 of JAAZJU010000136.1, read as the reverse complement.
GAAAACTCCCCGTTAATCTCTTCCCAATAATCTTCAAAATCGTCTTTATCAACCTCTTCTAGAACAATCATCGCAGAGTTTTTACCGTCATGCATTACCGCAACAATATTACCTTCATTAAACTCTGGAATGATATCTATATCCGGCCACTCAGTGCCACCAAAGGTAACTTCACCATCTTCACTTTTGAAGGTTATTGTGCCATCTTTAATATCAACCTTGGTATCCTTATCTCCGGCTACCCCTTCTATAACTTTCTCAGTTATTTTTTCCCCAACCTTTTGTTCAACTTTCTCCTTTACTCCACAACTTGTTAGACTGAAAACCAACAAAATACTAAGAAGTACAATAAGAATTTTTTTCATTATTTTTCCTCCTTTAAAATTGGAATGAAATCTTTATTTAATAATGGTGTATTTACCGATAATAGGTAGAGGCTTTGCTTTGCCACTAAAACCATTAACTAAACCCATAATCCCAAGTACTAAAATCACAAGGGGATAAAATAGTAATAAAACCCAACCAATTATAGGAATTATGCTTAAAACCACAGTCCCTACAATTGAAGTAATCAGAAGTAATAACCCTTGATTAGCATGGAACTTGCCATACTTTGAATCTGGGCATACGATTAATGGTAAGAAGAAAATTAGATAAGCTAATCCTGCCATAGTCTTGTTTTTTTCAATATCGGCGGGATCAAAGGTTTCCTCTATAATTTCGTTATTTGTCACCTGTTTATTTGAAACTTCTTGGTTGTGTAAATTATTGTTTATCTCTGACATGTAAATTCCTCCCTAGTTTTTCCATTATTTTTCTTTCTGTTCTTCTAAGCATTGAGTGCAACTGTTTTCATCTTCGTGGAAATCATCATCACAAACCCACTTTTTACAATTTAAGCAGCGGTTAAAATGAAACATTGCTTCTCTATTTGCCCTTTCAAAGGCATCTTTATATTCGCTTTTCCACTGGGCATTTTTTAAGCTAAGAAAATTAAACAAGGATTTTTTCCCTTCCCCTTCACTAAAGGGAATGGGAAAGCTTTTCCATGGTTTGCCACACAAATCGCAATAAAAGGTAAAAGTAAATTCTTTGGATGTAGATTCATCAGTCCACTTTTTTGTAAAAGCATGAAGCATGGTTTTCAACTCCTATCTTCAACACTTTCTAAATGAAGATTTTATAAATCCCCCCTTTTATAGTTCCTCATTTAAAGAATATTCAAAAAAATATCTCTCGTAATCACCTACAGGGTGATAAGGAAGGACCGGACAGGGGTGATTTTGGGGTGATTGGTAGAATTTTGAATATTGAAATGTTATAATTGTTTTAGATATTTAAGTCCTGGAGGAAATAATGAAAAGAAAGGTTCTATTCTTATTCACCTTTTTCTTAATATTCAGTCTCTTGTCCGCTTGCCAAGGGGATACTCTTTTGGATCCCAAAAATCCCGTCACCCTAACAATGTGGCATAATTATGGCGGTCAAATGAGATACACAATGGATGAAATGATAGATGAATTTAACGGCACTATTGGGGCTGAAAAGGGCATTATTGTCAATGTTACTTCCATATCTGGTTCTGCTACCCTCCATGAAAAATTAACTATGGCTGCCAACAATGATCCCGGTGCTCCCGAACTTCCCGATATAACTACAGCCTATCCTAAAACTGCCCTTATCCTAGCTGAAAAAGATTTGCTTGTGGATTTAAACGAACAGTTTACAGAAGAGGAACTCGCTAAATATGTCCCCCGTTTTATAGAAGAAGGAATATTCGATAACAAACTTTATGTCTTTCCTACAGCCAAGTCCACTGAGGTACTATTTGTCAATAACACATTGTTTAATAGGTTTGCCAAAGATACGGACATTAGTTTTGACGATTTAAAAACCTTCGAAGGAATCATTAAGGCTGCAGAACTATATTATCAATGGTCTGATAATCAAACTCCTCATATTCAAAATGATGGGAAGGCTTTTTATATACCTGATTCCCTTTTTAACCTTACCCAAGTAGGATACAGACAATTAGGGGATGAATTTGTAAAAGATGAAACTTTGGATTTGGCTTCCCCTGTTTTTTCTAAGATATGGGATCTTTTTTATGAACCAATGGTTAAAGGTCATATAGCAATTTTTGACGGTTATGCCTCAGACTTAGCTAAAACTGGGGATATTATTTGTACCACGAGCTCCACGGCAGGGGTGGTTTTTTTTCCTCCTGCTGTAACATATAGTGATAATACAACTGAACCAGTGGAATATGGCATTTTACCTTATCCCACCTTCCAAGAAGGAGAAAAAATTGCAATCCAAAGAGGAAGTGGAATGTGTGTTACTAAATCCTCTAAAGAAAAGGAATATGCTGCTGCTATCTTTCTTAAATGGTTTACCCAGCCCCAGCAAAACCTTTATTTTATTTCCTCAACAGGATATCTACCTGTAACGGAGGAAGCCTATGGAGAAATGATGAGCCAAGAGATTAATAATATATCCGATAAAAACATCAAAAAGCTTTTAAGTACTGCCATTGAAATGCAAAGGGAATACGACTTTTATATTCCTCCCACCTTTGAGAATATTGATAAATTAGAGAAAGACTTTGAAAATAAGATTAGGAAAATAGCTTCTGATTCAAGGAAAGAATATTTAAATCACTTAAAAGACACAGATAGTAAAGGAGCAAATAAATGGGTAGGTTACACAGCTAAAGAGGCACAAAAAATATTAGGTGACTTATAGGTCGCTATCTGGTTTGATTGTAGGTGAGGAAGTGCTAGTTGTTAATAAACTAGAGCAAATAAAACAAGAATATAAAGAAACAGGCACATTGGGTTTATCAATGGGCCTAAGACTTTTCTTGTTTTTAATTCTCCTTGTTTTTACTATGGTCCTGGGAATAATAGTGATTTTATTATTGACAGGTACATTTACAGCCGGAGTGGATGAAAATAAAAAATTGCTGCAAAATGAATTAAATCATATCTCTCAGCATATTTCTCAATACTATGGTCAACTTTCCGTGCAAACCGTAGATTTTTCTAGAAACTTAGCAACAAGTATTGAGAAAATGCTCCTGGAAAAGGAAATTGACCTTTCTGGATTACAAAATAATCCTGAAATTTTAGAGGAAATCCTTACAGATCAATTTGACCGTGCTTTATTTTCCTTAGAAAAATCCAAAAGCAGTGGCGTTTTTATTATTCTGGATGCAACAATTAATAATAAATTAGAGAAATCTGAAACTTCTCGAGCCGGACTATTTATTAAAAATATGGAACCAAATATTTTAAATTCATCTTCCCCCACCATTGTTTTATTACGGGGGTTTCCTAATATCGCTCGTAATAACTCCCTTCCCCTGCATGCCCAATGGGATATGGAGTTTGATATAAGTAAAGCTCCCTATTTTCATCTACCTATGGAATATGCCCATAAAGAGTCCTTGCCCCTTTCAAGGCTGTATTCTTGGACTCCAGCCTTTACCCTACCTGGGACCAGTGAAGAAATAATGCTATGTTCTGCTCCACTTATTGATTCTCAAGGAAATATTCTCGGGGTATGTGGCTTTGAGGTTAGTGCTATGTTGTTTAAATTGTCCTATATGCCTGATTATAGTACCTATAGTCGCATTTTTTGCGTGCTGGCACCAGTTTCAAAGGATACCATTTTTACTTCAGGGGCTATGTTCTCTGGTGGTTATTCATTTAAAAAAAATACTCTAAGTCCAATACTCAATATAGAGGAAAGACGCAATTCCTTTTATTCATATGAAGGAGGAAAAAATGAGGCTTTTCTTGGCTTCCATGTGCCACTTGAGCTATATCCTAAAGATTCTGCATTTGCCGACCAGAAATGGTCTTTAGCTATCATGGTTCCAGAGGAAGACATCAAGGATACATTGGTTAGTTCCACTTTACGCTTAGCCTTTATGTTTACTTTATTAATGCTTTTAGGAATATTGCTTTCCTTTTTTTTAAGTAAGCGCTACATTAAGCCAATAACATCTGGGTTGGATATCATTAAATCCAATGATTTAAGTGAAACTCCCAAAACTGGAATTCTTGAGATAAATGAATTAATTGAATACCTAGCTAGCCAAAGCGAAGAAATTCATAAAAAAACAGAGCAGGAAACCCCCTCTGCCGCTCTTAATGAATTTGCTAGAAATATTAAGAATCTTTCCCCAGCGGAACGCTCGGTCTTTGACCTCTATGTTCAACAATATACTGCCAAGGAAATCGCGGGAATTTTATGCCTAAGTATTAATACTATTAAAACCCATACAAAGAGGATATATACTAAACTAAATGTTAGTTCTAGAGAAGAATTGCTTTTATATATAAGTATGCTTAAAGAGGCTGGTAAGGATCTCAAATGAAAAAGGACAATGAGAGCAAATAAATGCTCTATTGTCCTTTAAGAATTTTCTCCAAGGAGACAAGTTTCTCCTTATCCATGGGTTTTGTCCCTGCCAATTTATACTCTAACCCTAGCCTTCTATATTTTTCAATGGCTAAATTATGATAAGGTAAGAGTTCCACTTTTTCTACATTTTTAAACTGGGAAATAAAAGCCTTAAGGTTTTCTATATGTTCTCTGGAGTCGGTTAAATCGGGGATCACCACATGCCTAATCCAGAGCTTAGTTCCTTTAAGGTCTAAGGCCTCTTTAAATTTCCACAGTTCCTTCATCCCCCAGCCAGTTAGCATTTTATGGTCTTCTTGATTATAGTGCTTTACATCTAGAATTACTAAATCGGTATATTCTAGTATTTCCTCATATTTACCCACCCCAAAACCTGAAGTATCCAGAGCGGTATGAATATCATTGTCCTTACATAATTTAAGAAATTCTATTAAAAAATCAGGTTGCAGAAGGGGTTCTCCACCAGAGCAGGTTACCCCTCCCCCCGACTTCTGGAAAAAAGGCTTATACCTTAAGGCTTTTTCAAGAAGTTCTTGGGCAGAGATTTCTTGCCCTTCCCTTAAAGGCCAAGTGTCAGGATTGTGACAATAGAGACATCTTAAATAACAACCCTGAAAAAATACCACAAATCTAATACCTGGTCCATCAACCAAACCCATGGTTTCTATAGAATGGATCTTCCCCATTTATCTACCTCCGACCTTAGTATTTATGGAAGGTTCTGTTGATTACTTCTAGCTGTTGTTCTTTAGTTAGACGATTGAAATTAACAGCATAGCCAGAAACCCTAATAGTTAAAGTAGGATATTTACTGGGATTTTCCATAGCATCAAGCAAGGTTTCTTTATTAAGTACATTAACATTAAGATGATGTGCACCTTGAGTAAAATAGCCATCCAAGATATCTACTAAATTATTTATTCTATCAGCTTGGTCATTTCCTAATGCCTCAGGCACAATAGTAAAGGTATTAGAAATGCCATCTTGACAAACATCACAATAAGGTATTTTAGCCACTGAATTCAAAGAGGCTAAAGCACCACTTTCATCCCTGCCATGCATAGGATTGGCTCCAGGAGCAAAGGCTTCCCCAGCCTTTCTGCCATCGGGAGTTGTTCCAGTTTTTTTACCATAAACTACATTGGAAGTGATAGTTAGTACCGATAAGGTATGGATGGCATCCCGGTACAGTTTATGCTTCTTTAAAGAGGTACTAAATTTATTTACTATCTCTAATGCAATGTTATCCACTCTATCGTCATCGTTACCGTACTTAGGGAAATCTCCTTCAACAATAAAGTCCACTGCTATTCCATTTTCTCTAATAGGTTTTACCTTAGCGTATTTTATGGCACTCAAGGAATCTGCTACAACTGATAAACCCGCTACCCCAAAAGCAGTTAATCGTTCTACCCAAGTATCATGTAGGGCCATTTGTCCTGCCTCATAGGCGTATTTATCGTGCATATAATGGATAATGTTCATGGCGTTAACATATTGCTCAGCCACATAATCTATTACTTTAATATAGTTTTCTTTCACCTTTTCAAATTCTAAAACTTCATCCTCCATTACTGGAATATCAGGGACAATTAATTCTCCTATTACCTCATCAACCCCACCGTTAATGGCATAAAGCAAGGATTTAGCTAGATTGCACCTAGCTCCGAAATACTGCATTTGTTTACCGATAGTCATAGCCGAAACACAGCAAGCTATTCCATAATCATCACCATAAGTAGGACGCATAATATCATCGTTCTCGTATTGTAAGGAATCAGTCAGGATGGATAACTTAGCACAATATTTTTTAAAATTCTCTGGTAGCTTGTCAGACCAGAGGACGGTCATATTCGGTTCAGCAGCAGGGCCTAAGTTAATTAATGTATGTAGAAACCTAAAGGCAGTTTTAGTAACTAAAGGCCGCCCATCTAAGCCTATTCCACCAATAGACTCGGTAACCCAGGTGGGATCCCCAGCAAAAAGTTCATTATATTCAGGGGTTCTTAAATGTCTCGCAATTCTAAGCTTGATAACAAATTGGTCAATAAGCTCTTGGGCTTCTACTTCTGTTAAAATCCCTCGTTGTAAGTCCCGTTCAATAAAAATATCTAGAAAGACAGTATTTCTCCCCAAGGACATAGCCGCACCATTATTTTCTTTAATTGCTGCTAAGTAACCCATATATAAAAATTGTACAGCTTCCTGGGCGTTTTTAGCGGGCTTAGAAATATCTACACCGTATCTCGAGGCCATATTTTTCATAGCTCGTAAAGCTCTAATTTGTTCGCTAACCTCTTCTCTTAGACGAATTATTTCTTCACTAAAGGGGCCTTTTAATTCTTTGAGGGAAGCTTTTTTATCTTCTATTAAAAAATCAATTCCATAAAGGGCTACTCTTCTATAATCCCCAATAATTCTTCCTCTACCGTAAGCATCGGGAAGTCCAGTTATAACACCCGCAGAACGCAAAGTCCTAATTTCCTTTGTATAGGCATCAAAAACCCCTTGATTATGAGTTTTTCTGTACTTGGTAAAAATATCTTCCAGATGTTTATTCATTGAATACCCGTAAGCTGCTACAGACTCTTGTGCCATTCTAATGCCGCCAAAGGGATTAATTATTCTCTTAAGGGGTTTATCTGTCTGGAGACCCACAATGACCTCATTTTCTTGATCAATATAACCTGGCTCAAAATTATCAATCCCAGAAACTCTCTCCGTCTCAATATCTAAGACACCTTTTTCTAGTTCTTCTAGAAGTAATTCTTGGCACTTTTCCCATACTTTTTTAGTTTTTGGCGAAATATCTTCTAGAAAATCTTCATTACCATCATAAAGAGTGTAATTCTTTTGAATAAAATCTCTTACATTAATTTCCTTATCCCACTTTCCCTTTTTAAATCCGTCCCATTGTACAAACATATCTTTACCTCCTTTGACGAAATTTAAATTACTAGAAAAAAAACCACCTGGACACATATAAGAGCCCAGGCGGTCGGCAATATCCCAGTCACACTCCCTGTGGTTAATTCCACTTCCGCCAGTCATGTGACCTTGTTATTCTTTGTCTTTATTTTAAAGAATATAAATATTTTGTCAACATGTATGGCTAATTTTATAGGATTTCTATGGCCAACCAGGTAAGATCATCCTTTACATCCTCATTATCAAAGGTTACGCTTTCCAGAAATTTTTTTTGTTTATTAATATTTGTAAAGGATGTAAACTTGTTTTTAACCCAGCTCTTATCTAACAATTCCTCCAAACCGTCAGTATAAAAATAAAAGACATCTCCTGTTTTAAATTTATAAATCTTCCTTTCAAATACAGAATCTTTAAACATACCTAAAAAGCTCCCAGGTAACGTTTCCTCTAAATAATATCTACCATTTAATTTAACCGAAAAACTACTAATCCCAGCACAAACTACCTGACAAGTATTTTCCAAAAAGTCAAAGGCAAAACAGCAAGCTGCTATATATTCATCCTCTAAAAATTCCGGTGTTTCTTTATTAAGGGCTTCTATAATCTTTAAAGGATCTTTTACTCTTGCTGCTATTTCGTAAAACAAAACTTTTACTGCCGAATTAGATAAGGCGGCGGTAACACCCTTGCCCATTACATCTGCTAGTAAGCCAATCACCGTATGCTCGTTTAATCTGTAAAAATGGAAAAGATCCCCGCTAATAAAGCTAGCTGGTTTATAAAGAACCTCTAATTTGCCTTTTTCTTTTATTGGAAACTGAGTGGTAAGACGCTTTTTTTGAATTCTAGCAGCCCTGTCCAGCTCTTTTTTCCTTTCTGTCACATCCCAAAAAACTGTTTGGACTGCAGGCTTTCCTTTGTAATCAAAAAAAGCAGAGGCTGCTTCTACTTGAATTTGTCTACCCTTTAAATCAGTAAAACTATAATTGATAATGGTATTTGTGTTTTTATTTATTAAAATTCTTTTAATTCTCTTCCGAGCAATTTCCCGATATTCCTCGTCTATTAAGTTTATAAAGTTAACACCTTCTAAATCTTTAGGTTCTTTAGCTCCTAATAATATAGCTGCTGCTGGATTGGCGAAAACAATTTTTTTGTTACAAAAAACCACTACACCACAAGGAGCTAATTCCATTAAATTTCGATAGTGGTTTTCACTTTCTTGTAAGGATTTAGCAATCATAACTTTATCTGTTATATCATGAATAATAGAATATAATAGTTTTCTCCCTTGGATACAAATGGGGCCACTATAAACTTCAACATGTCTTATTTCATTATTGGCCAGTCTGTGTGTAAAATTAAAGTGTTTTCTCTTTTCCTGCACTGCCAATGCCATTTCTGCCAGTGTCTCTTCTTTAGAAAGAGTATTTATATCAAAAATAGTTTTTGTTCTCATTTCTTTTTGGGAATAACCATAGTATTGACAGGAAACAGGATTAGCATCAATAATCTTTCCAGTACTAGGCTCAATAATTAACATCATGAGGTGACTATTATTATAGAGGCTTTGATATTTTTCTTCGCTTTCCTTTAAGGCTAATTCTAATCTTTCCACATGCAATAACAGCTTTTCATAGTCACCCTGCTCAATTATTCTATTCATACTGGTTTTTCAAATCCTTCCCCTAAATACAACTTTTAGACTCAGTTATCTAAACTTATTTTATCATTAATGGAATTGATTTTCTTTTTTAAAATTAGTGTATTATTTTTATAATCCATATAATCGGTAAAGCATTTTAAAAGAAACAAGCCTCTACCCCTATCACTCAAGATATCTTCTTCTTCAATTTCCTCATGAATATTAAATTTCTGAGTACAAGCTCCTGCATCTTTAATTTTAAAGGTTATAATTGATTCATGAATTATAACCTTTAAATATATTGGTTTGGTCACATCTCCTTGATTCCCATGGAAAAAAGCATTGGAAATTGACTCAGAAAGAATAAGCTGTAAATCAAAAAAATCAATAGAATCATCTAGATACTCTAAGACATCAATGATTATTTGTTCTAGAGGATCTAACCCATATAAAGCATATTCCCTTTCTGTTTTCACGCTATCACACCTCATATAATATGTTAGTATCCAAGCCCAAGTCTTTTTTATAAAATTTCTAGCGATTCTTCAAGGGCTATTTGATATTTTTTAGGCAAGTCGGGTACTTTACCTTTTATTTCTTTAAATGCTTTCCAATGGGCTTTCTGAGCTTCTTCATCAGAGGAAAAGCAATCATCTACCAAATTTCCTAAAATCTTAGCCTCCTCAGAATATCCGTTTTTACTTAAATAATCATATAGACTAAGAGCAAATTTAAAAGCATCATTTGTATCCTTGATTTTAAAGGTCATCTAGATCCCTCCCATTTTAAATATCTTTGTGAATCTTCTCCCACTCCTCGATGTTAAATCCTACTAAAACCTCTGTTTCACTAACCAATAAGGGGCGTCTAACTAACATACCATTGCTGGCGAGAAGCTCTAACTGCTCTTCCTCACTCATTTGAGAAAGTTTTTCCTTTAAGTTCATTTCTTTATATAAAGTTCCTCTTGTATTGAAAAATTTTTTTAAAGGTAAGCCACTTTGGGCTGTCCATTTTGCTAATTCAAGAAAGTTGGGATTATCTTTCCCAATATGCCTTTCTTCATATTCAATATTATTTTCATCTAACCACTTTTTTGCCTTGCGACAAGTAGTGCATTGAGGATAACAAATAAATAGATATTTCACAACTATCTCTCCCATTTAAAGATACTAATAACAACTTACACTTATTATAATAAAATTAAACCTTATTCTGTTTAAATCAAAATAGTTTTTAATTACTTTTTAATTTAAATCTTTTACAATATAATATTTCTAGATAGTATAAACTTAGGCTAAACAAAAAATACCTATACATAGGCTAAGACCTTTAAAGGAGGTTTTATAATCCGTATCTCTAAAGAAGCTAAAAGTTTATTAGCAGGAACATTTACATTATTAATCGTCATGGGCATAAGTAGATTTGCCTTTACACCCCTTTTCCCTTTAATGCAATTGGAATTATCCTTTACTGACCAGTTTGCTGGCTATCTAGCATCAACAAATTATTTTGGTTACCTTCTAGGGGCTTTGTTTGCAGGTTTCTATAATTGGCCTTCTAATAGAGTCAGACCTTTAACGATTTTTTTGACTATCAATATTTTTTCAATACTAGCACAAGGTCTAACAATCAACTATGGCCATTGGTACTTTCTCAGGTTTATTGCAGGCCTAACTGCTGGCCTTGTCTTCGTTTTAATTTCTAG
>JAAZJU010000135.1 GCA_012800195.1 Clostridia bacterium | reverse complement strand
GTTGCTAATACGGCTGTGATCGCAGCAGTTGTGGTTGTTTTACCATGGTCAACGTGTCCGATGGTACCAATATTAACGTGGGGTTTGGTTCTTTCAAATTTGGATTTTGCCATTCTTATTTTCCTCCCTCTAAATCTTTTTTATGTAATATGATCCTCTTTAATTCCTTATTGCCAAAAATCATTCTACATTATTTGCAAATAACTGTCAAACACAATAAAGCTGAACTTCTTTACTAGGAAATGACTCCCTAGCCTCAAGAAAAGGAAAAGAACGGATAGTAAATTACCATCCGTTCTTTTATGGTGGCGGCGCAGGGACTTGAACCCCGGACACTACGGGTATGAACCGTATGCTCTAGCCAACTGAGCTACGCCGCCATGAATATTTAATCTTTTTGGAGCCTATAACCGGGATCGAACCGGTGACCTCCACCTTACCAAGGTGGCACTCTACCTACTGAGCTATATAGGCAGATTGGTTGCGGGAGAAGGACTTGAACCTTCGACCTCCGGGTTATGAGCCCGACGAGCTACCAACTGCTCCATCCCGCGATATTCACTTACAAGCTATTAATTAAATCTGTCAAGAAGTTTAAAAGCGGGCGAGTGAGCGAGCCTTTTACTCCGTCACTGCCCTTCTTGTTTTCTTAACTTGCCCACTCCCTCACCGTCATCTTGGATGACCTGTAAGGATTGGACTTATTAACTGACAAGCAGTATGTCAGCTTAGTATAAAATGGTGGAGGGAACAGGATTCGAACCTGTGAAGGCTGAGCCAGCAGATTTACAGTCTGCCCCCTTTGGCCAACTCGGGAATCCCTCCATATTTTGGAGCCGACGATGGGACTCGAACCCGCAACCTGCTGATTACAAGTCAGCTGCTCTTCCAGTTGAGCTACGTCGGCTCGTTGACTGACAAAATCCATTCTACATTATAACTTGGATAAAGTCAATACTTTTTTCTATTGTATTTATTGCCAATTAAGCTTCTCTTTTTTTTAGATATCTTTCTAACTTTCTTTTAACCCTTTGCAAAGCATTATCTATGGATTTAACATGTCTGTGTAAATCTACTGCAATTTCTTGATAGGACTTTCCTTCTAAATAAGACATTAATACTTTCCATTCAAGAGAACTTAATATTTCACCCATTTTTTCTTCTATATCATCAAATTCTTCTCTGCTAATAATCAATTCTTCAGGATCAGTAATTTTTGTTCCTGAAATAACATCCAGCAGAGTTCGATCTGAATCTTCATCATAAATAGGCTTATTGAGAGAAACATACGAATTTAAAGGGATGTGTTTTTGTCTAGTTGCAGTTTTAATCGCGGTAATTATTTGGCGGGTTATACATAGTTCCGCAAAAGCACGAAATGATGAAAGTTTATCACACCTGTAATCTCTAATGGCCTTATATAGACCAATCATACCTTCTTGGATAATATCTTCTCTGTCTGCTCCTATCAGAAAATATGAACGGGCTTTAGCTCTTACAAAATTCTTGTACTTATGAATAAGATACTCAAGGGCATAGGTGTCCCCTTCTTTTGCTAATTCTACTATCCCCTCATCATCCATTAATACAAATGTGTCCACAAACTCCTGCTTTGCAGTAATCGTCATTCTCTCGCCTCCACAATAGAATTTGCAACAATAAAGAAGTGTTAAAATATTAAGAATTCTAGAACCCCTGCAACTCGGAACAAACAGTGGAAATAGATTGTCCACCATAGTTATTCCAATGTCCATTATACCTGAATTTTAAGTTTTTAGTCAAGGAGATTATTCCCTAACCTCTACGCATCCTCTCTAATCTTATGCGAATATTTTCATCTAAATGGGAATCTAAACTATATGGTCGGGAATTTTTTTGCTTATAGTAGCCAGTGCTTTGTTTTTTCGCTTCTTTTACCTCTAGTAATAATTCCCTAGAAGATATGCGATAAGCCCCTTTTCCCAAGATTATGTCCTGTTCAACCTTGTCTGATGTAGCCACATAAATATTCGTTCCTTCTTCTTTTTTAGATAACTCACTAACTAGTTTCTCAATAACCATGTCAGCAGTAATATTCTCTGGTGTATAGATTATTTCCAACCCTTCTTTTTCTTCCCTATGACCGAGACCTCCCTTTACTTGATGGGCATCAAAGACTATTATAGTCTTAATCCCCTTAAACCCTGCATAGTCGCTGAGAATGTCAATTAATTTTAAACGAGCATGTTCGAAATTAATCTCTTTTAATCTTATGAGGTCAGGCCAAGCATTTATGACATTATATCCATCAATAATTAAGAATTCTCCCACGATTTTTCCTCCACTAACTGATAAGTGTGTTAGATTTTACTTCCACACTGACATGAGAGCTAACTCATGAGCCTTCACACTGTCATGCATGTAGCCCAGAAGCCGTCGCACTTACGCACTGACATGCAGCCTAGCTTTTTAGACAGTGGTCCGTTGTCGCACTACTTCATACATTATTATTCCGGCGGCTACTGAGGCATTAAGGGATTGGATCTTCCCGCGCATAGGAATATTTACAAGAAAATCACATTTTTCCTCAATCAATCTGCTTAATCCTTTTCCTTCATTACCAATTACTATAACCAAAGGGCCCTTTAAGTCCTGTTGATAAATATTTTTTCCCTTTAAGCTAGTACCCACAATCCAACAGCCCTCTTTTTTCAAGCTTTCTATGGTTTGAGCTAAATTACTAACCCTAGCCACTGGTACATGTTCTACAGCCCCCGCCGATGCCTTAGCTACCCCCTCTGTAAGAGGAACAGCTCTTCTTTTAGGAATTATAACTCCATGAGCACCTGCTCCATCAGCAGTACGCAAAATAGCACCTAGGTTGTGGGGATCTTCAATTTCATCCAGCATTATAATCAGAGGATCCTCATTCTTCTCCCTAGCTTTGACCAGAATATCCTGCCAATCCACATATTCTGCTGCAGCCACTAAAGCCACAACCCCTTGGTGGTTTTGCTGGGGAAGTAACTTATCTAAATAGCTTTTCTCCACAATTTGAAAAGGAATTTTCCGGTCTTTCGCAAGTTTTAGTATCTCTTGGCTAAAACTTTTTTGTCTGTCCTTGGCAATTAATATTTTATTTATAGACCTTTCAGATTTCAAAGCCTCTAAAACAGGATTTCTTCCAAAAATTTCAGCCATGATTTTGTCTCCTTTGAGTAATTATTCTAAGTATGTGCCATAATAGTTGTCTAGCTGCCTGATGTGTCATAGTGCCACGATGCACGTGAATATTCCAGGATGTGTCGCAGTTTCAATAGAAAAATCTAACAAGTAAACTTACCTGGTCATACATATCCAACAAGAGAAATTGCTTGTCAGATATTTCTTGGTTTTCGGTGGCACGGCAGCACATTGGCACGGACATGCAGATAAACCAATTAGACGCCACACGGACACATTCATTTAGCTAATTAGACAAGAAATTCTTCTCGCACTTCTTTTATCTTACCACAGGTAAATTTGCCTTCCGGACAAGGTCCTCTTAGGCATCCTGGTCCTGCGCTACGAAAGAGATTAGGACTAACTTCCTTAACTAATCTAAGCATCTCCCGCGCTAAATCCCTTATTTCCCATTGAGCCCGATTACAACAACGCAAACTGAAAAAGTGTAATAATTCCCGTGCATTCATAGTAACTATCATTTTAGTTTCTGCAGCATTGGGTAAAATAAACCGGGCATCCTCATTGGAACTTTCACCCTTATCCCCCAATTTTTCAATCCAAAAATCATACCAACCCTGCATAGTCTCCATCTGTTTTTCATATTCTGCAACCATTTCTGGCCCTAATTCCATAATTTTCGGAGGAATAATATAATTAAATCCACCTTTTTTTTCACTTTGTTCACTAACATATCTTTGAGATTTTACACTAAAACTAGCAATCCGATGCCGGGTTATTTGAGCCAAAAGACTCCTAGAAACGCCCTCTATCCCAAAGGTAAAACTAGCATGTTCAACTGGTGATAGATGACCCATATCTAATAATTTATTAACAAAGGGCCCCTGATCCTTTTCCTCTATCCCTGTTTTCAAATCATCTAAATCACTACTGGTATAACATAATTTAGCCCCCATGGCTATTACCTCTTCAGGGACCGGAGTGTATCTTAACAACTCCACCTTTAAATCTACCTTCCCCACACTAATCCTCCTCTTTTTCCTCTATTCGTGCTAATAATTCTTCTATTCTTTCCCATTGCCCCTTTAAAAACAAATATCCAACTAAAGCTTCTAGCCCTGTGGCTAAACGATATTCTCCCACATTGGCATTCTTAGGGATTTGTCCTGACTTGGCATTTCTCCCCCGTCTAGCTATTGCTTCTTCCTCTTCGTTTAATTCATCTTTAAGCTTTTTTAATAAATTGGCCTGGGCCTGAGCATTAACTCTTTTGATAGCTTGTCTATGTAAATTATGGGCTTTAATACCCTCGTTTTCTAGCATCCTTCTCCTAACAAATAGCTCATAAACACCATCACCTATATAGGCTAAAGTTAAGGCTGGCAGTTGAGCTGGATCACCTTCATAAGGTGGAAATAACATCCTAACACTTCCTTAATATAATAATCTAGAGAACAGCGTGCCTCCGTGCCACTGTGCTACCGAAAACCGAGACATGTCTGACAAGGAATCTTGCTTGTTAGAAGCATCTGACAGGTAATCTCTCTGGTTAGAAATATCTGACCAGGTAAATTTACTTGTTAGATTTTTCTATGTCACAGCGGCAC
>JAAZJU010000134.1 GCA_012800195.1 Clostridia bacterium | reverse complement strand
CTCTCTGTAAACTCCTGTTAAAACTACTTTTCTCTTTCATAGCTTTTCATATATAATTAATATATTACGTGTAGTATAAAATGTTACTCCTTAAATGTCAAGCAATTAAAAAAATTTTATTTAATATTCTAAGGAGGTAAAAAATGAAAATTTATATTTGGCGTCATAGTAAACTTTATTCAAGTTGGTCTATGTTTAATGAACCCAATGTCTATTCCGAAATGTATGTTCATGCTGAGGTCAGTGTACTAGCTAATAGTAAAGAGGAGGCTTTAGAACTAATAAGTAAGGATGAAAAATGGGATATAGAAGAATTGGCACGGATTGAACCACGAGTTCTAGATTTAACGGAACCTACTGTAATAAGCAAAGTGGTTCATCATGGTTAAAATAAAAAAACGCCATTTCAAGTTGGCGTTTTTTGTTGGTTGCGGGAGAAGGATTTGAACCTTCGGCCTCCGGGTTATGAGCCCGACGAGCTACCAGCTGCTCCATCCCGCGTCGTTATGTACATTATAACACAGGGTAATAATAAAAGCAAATTACATAAAATTCGAGTTACTAATGTTGATAATGCTAGTATAATGTTTTTTAGATAAATCAGAAAGTGGCGAAAAAATGTGAAAACGAAATTAGGTATGCGCATTATTAAAACAGGAATTGGTATATATTTATCTTTGGTGATTAGCAGTTTGCTGGGGTTCGAAAATGGATCTATAGCTGCCATTACAACGGTAGTAGGACTTCAGCCTTCTTTACAGGGCTCCCTTAATACAATAAAAAATCATGTTTTAGCTACGATCCTAGGTGGTACTATTGCTATTATAACTAGTTATTTTTTTCCTGGGCATGCTTTACCTATTGCTATAACAGCGGTAGTTACCATTTGGGTTTGTATTCATTTGGGTTGGCAGGATAGTATTAGTTTAGCGGTAGTAACCTTAATTTTAATTTCGGTGCATCCTGGTGAGGAATACTTAAAAGTCATATCTAATAGGGGCATTATGATTTTGATTGGTTTAAGTGTTGCTTTTTCTTTAAATTTTACTTTACCACCTCAACATATTCCCCGTTTAAAAGCTAAGACAGATGAACTTAGAAAGGCTTTTGAGGATTTATACATAGAAATCATTGATGATTTAATCGTTGGTTATCTCATGGAAACTGAGGAGCTGGAAACAAAGCGGCGAAACATCAAGGTTTTATTGGAGGAAAGCTGGACAATCCATGATTTAGCTGTGGAGAGTAATATTAAATACATTGCCAAAGAACCAAAGAAGCCGAAGCATATTTTATATAAGGCCATTAATACTATAGAAGACAATCTGGAAAGGAGTATGGAAATTCATAATAGCATTAAAGCTATTTTAAGCATGGAGCATCATCCAGAAATCAATGAGAAAGTTCATAATTATCTACACCATATCTATATCTTTCATCAAGAGGCTTTTCGATATATATTATCTGACACAAAGGAAGATGATTTTACTGAAATAGATTTTCACCTGTTAAAACAGGAGTTGCTGGTAATTCTTGACCCTCTGAAAGGTAGTTCTAGCTTTTTTGAACCTTTTAATTATTATACCATCTTGATGGAAGGGGAAAGAATAATAAATGAGGTTAAGCTTTTAGTAGAAGAAAAAAGGAGGGAACATACTCAAAATCAGAAGGGAGATAGCTAATGAAAGAAGAAAATTTAGTGCTACTCAGAAAGGTAGGTTTATTTAGTGAATTAGATACTGGAATATTACTCCAAATTGCCAGTGTAGTTATAGAAAAAGATTTTTCTAAGGGTAAAACAATTTTTTTCGAGGGTGAGGAAGCTACTGCTATTTACTTTGTAAAAAAAGGAAAGATTAAAATAGCAAAGATGTCGGAGCAGGGTAAAGAAATCATTGTCCATATCTTAGGACCTGGGGATATTTTTGCTGAGGTAACTTTGTTTCAAAAAAACACTGTCTATCCTGTAACCGCAGAAGTTATTGAAAATGCTAAAGTAGGCATGATTAGAAATGAGGATTTAGAAAAAATAATCTTAGAGAAACCCCAGGTAGCTGTAGAATTAATTAGAGCTTTAACTGAAAAAATTATGGTGATGCAAGAGAGAATTAGGCACTTAGGCTCCAATGATGCAGTAGATAGAACAATCCAGGTGCTATTAACCTTAGCTCATGGTCATGGAACTAAGACTAACCATGGGATACAAATATGTGTTAATATTACTAGACAAGACTTAGCTTCCTTTGTGGGGACAACTAGGGAAACTATTAGTCGGATTTTATCTAGACTGGCTAATGCCAAGATAATTGATATCAGTGGTAAAAATATTGTAATAACAGACTTAGAAGGATTAAAAAATTGGGAGGTAGGATATGGCAAGGAGAGATATTGAAGTACCTTTAGTACCTAAATTAATAAAAAGAGTGGATCAAATTCTTAATGAAAGTGGGATGACCAGAAGATCTATAATCAAAGGAGATACTATCGAAGCCTATGGTGAGGTAGGGATAAAAGGTTTTTATATTTATCTAGACGAGGTTATTGACGACGATACGGCAATATTGATAATTGATGCAAATAATAGACAATCTCTAGATATTATAAGTAATTTAATTCAAACAGGACTTGAAGAGCTTTATCAGGAACATAAGGAAAGGGAAGAAATTAGAAAGAAACTCAATATTAATAATGACGCAACTAATGATACAACTAATAAGGATAAAATAGAAAAAAAATGTTCTGTTTGCACAGGGGAATTAGCTGATTTAGGTATAAAAAATTTAGCTGAAAACTTTAAAGCAAGGGTTATGGCTTGCCAAGAATGTGGAAGGTTGGAATTTTATAAGGAGTGAGGAGGAGCCATGAGAAAAATAAAAATAATATTATTAATTTTTGCCTTAATGATTGCTTTAGTAGGTTGTGGTGGAGAAAAAGAGCCTGCAAAAGTGGAAGAGAATAATCAAGCCCAGGGCCAAGAGGAAATTGAGGAAGTGGAGGAGATAGAGGAGGAAGAAGGGCTAGAACCTATGGTGAAGAAGGACAAAGCTTTACCTGGGGCGTTTATAGTTAGTATAGATAACAATGGTCCGGCTCGTCCTCAGAGTGGCTTAGACAAGGCTGATCGGGTATACGAAATCATTGCTGAAGGAGGAATAACCAGATTCCTGGCTATCTACCATTCCCAAGAAGCTGATAAAATAGGCCCAGTTCGTAGTGCCAGATATTATTTTACTTACATAGTTAAAGGTCATGATTTACCCTTTGCCCATGCAGGGGGCAGTACTCAAGCCCTAAACCTCATTCGGGAGTTAAAGCTAAAGGACTTAGATGAAATCTATAATTCTGGGGGTTATTTCTATCGGACTAAGGATAGAAAAATGCCCTATAATCTTTATACCAGTACCGAACTCTTAACTAAAGGCTCCGAAGCAAAGAAATATAAACTATTGCCTCTAAAACCTTTGGAACAGGGTACAGTTTCAGGTGGAGAGGAAATCAATCAAATTGATATTACCTATAATAAAATAGAAAAATATTTATATCGAGTTTCCTACCAATGGGATGGACAAAGATATCAAAGATTTATTAATGGTTCCCCTCATAAGACTCTAGAGGGAAATGAGTTATATACAGAAAATGTCATAGTAATAGAGGCTAAAACTAGAAATGTGGTAACGGATCAACTTCGTTCTGAAGTGGATTTAATAGGTAAGGGAAAGGCTCTTTTCTTTACTGATGGTAAAACATATCAAGGATCCTGGGAAAAACCCCAGGCAGAAAGCGAATTTAAGTTCCTCTACGAAGGTAAGCCAATGAAATTCAATGGTGAACATGCTTGGATTAATGTAGTTGGTAATCTAAGCGATGTGGAACAAAAAAATACTGCTCTGTAACTGCTAAGTCCATGGAATAATCGACCTGATGAACATGATACACAATCCAATTTACTTGGGGGTAATTAAATGAAGAAATTTATACCTTCCGTTTCTAAAGTTTTTGAAGGAGCAAGTAAGGCTTTTCAAAATTTTCCTGCAGCAATTGTCAACGCCTTTCTTTTTGCGATTGTGACGATTATAAGAATCCATCTTGATTGGCCAGAGCAGGAACCCTATAATTTTCTGTTCAACTGTCTCCATTGGTCTTTTGCATTGGGGGCTGTGTTTAGTTTAACTGCGATAACTGCTGCTAAAAGTCGCTTTAATGAAAGAAACCATATTCTTTTGGCAAACTTGTTGGGCATCTTAGCAGCAGTTGTGACCTTTTTACTTCTTTACTTTTTTGCCGAAGTACAACCTGCCTATACAGGTGCTCGTTATTCTGTTATCTCTGCAATTGCTGCCGCCAGAGTCAGCATCGCTATTCTTGTAAGTTTATTGACTTTTATCGTGCTAGCAGGTTATCCCTCTGAACAGTCGGACTTTGCACACTCCTTTTTCATGACTCATAAAGCATTTTTTATTGCACTTCTTTACGGACTAGTTATTATGGTTGGTGCGTCGGGAGTTGCCGGAGCAATTCAAGCTTTGTTATACAAGGGCTTAAGTAGCAAAGTATATATGTATATCAGTACGTTGAGCGGATTTTTGGCCTTCACAATCTTTATTGGATATTTTCCTGATTTCAGGAAAGGTTTTTTTGATAGGCACAGAGAAACAGCACAGAAACAACCTAGGTTTATTGAAGTCTTGTTTGATTACATTATGATCCCGATTATGCTGGCTCTTACTCTTGTGTTAATTCTGTGGGCTGGCAAGACTATTTTGGATGGGATGCAAATCTCTTTTATTAGACTTTCCGGCATAGCGTCCTCTTATGCTTTGGGAGGTCTTTGGCTACACATCATGGTCACTCATCACGAAACGGGAACCGCTAGATTTTATCGGCGTCTCTATCCCTTTGCTGCCTTAATCATCTTAGCCTTTGAGGCCTGGGCTTTAGTAACTCAGCTTCAGGGCTCAGGGCTTAAGACAGAGGAATATTTTTTCGCTGTGGTCTGGATAATTGCTTTATTATCGGTTATTTTCCTTATAATTTTAAAATCAAGGGCACATTATCTCATTGTTCTTGTTATCTCAATGCTTGCAGTGATTACAGTACTTCCAGTTGTAGGATACCATGAGCTTCCTGTAACAGCACAGGTTGGCAGACTGGAAAAGCTTCTAGAAAAGGAAGGCATGCTAGAGGAGGACAGAATATTGCCGGCATCTAGGGAGCTTGAACTACCAGTACGCGAGGCGATTACTGATGCTGTAATTTTTCTAGCTTATGCTGAGGAGGCCAAGCTTCCTACCTGGTTTGATAAAGATCTCAGGAATGGTGATACCTTCAAGGCAAAGCTAGGCTTTGAACAAACATGGCCAGAACTAGACCCAATAGGTCCCGGAATGTATCTGAGTACTTCGCTTTTTTTACCCCAAGAAGCTATTGACATTAGTACCTATGACTGGGTTATTAATCTGCAAGAAGATTATAGAATAGAAAAAAACTTTGTGACAATCAACGGAAAAAGAGGAGAGTACCAAATTTATTGGACAATAGATTCTAGGCCAGGCATTCCGTCCCTAAAAATTGTTTTAGATGGTCATACAATCCTGGAAAATGATCTGAATGATTATGTAGATAAGATTACGGAAAAGTTTCCGCCTGGTGAGTCAGAAAAACTGCGGGCTTCTTTCGAGGATATGAGCTTAGAACTGGAAGCCCCCGAAATAAATGTCATGCTTGTCTTCAGAGATATTCAAATTACTGTGGACCCTCAGCAGGATATAATTAATTACTGGATTGATATTGATGCTTTATATATGAAAGAAAAATAGGATAAAAAATAGTAGGCATAGCTGTGTTTTGGGGCTATGCCAGTTTTTTTAGATAAGATGAAAAGAGGGTATAGTATTAAAGAGTATAAAAAAATTATGGAGGGATTATTAATGAAGAAAATTGCTATCTTATTGGAAAATTTATTTGATGAACATGAGTTAATATATCCGTACCACCGATTAAAAGAAACCTATGAAGTCCATTTGGTAGGAACAGACAAAGATACAGAGTATGTGAGTAAATCCGGCCTTAAAGTAAAAAGCAACCATGGATCTCTAGATGTAAAAGCAGATGATTATGCTGCTTTGTTTATACCTGGAGGATTTTCCCCTGACTATATGAGACGTTCTAATGCAACGAGAGCTTTGGTTCAAGAGTTTGATAAGCAAAAAAAGCCCATAGCTGCCATTTGTCATGGTCCTTGGATGTTGGCCTCTTGCTGTGATCTTAAGGGTAAAGAAGTCACTTCATTTCCTTCCATCAAGGACGATTTAATCAACGCTGGGGCAAGGTGGTTAGATCAAGAGGTTGTGGTTGCGGGTAATTTAATTACGGCTAGAAATCCAGGGGACTTACCAGCCATAATGAAAAAGTTTTTAGAGATTATTGAGCAGTAGAATAGCCCAATTTAGGAAATTGAAACCCATGCACCATTTTACTTTGTCCTACATATCATGTGAAAGAAGGGAACAAAGTAGAGGGGGCTTTTATCTTGACCAAGGGAGCATGGGACGACATTATAACATTACCTTTAGGCTATCGTAGACAAAAACCAAGAAACGCAGGGGTCACGATGGTTATAGATAAGGGATTAGGGTACCAAGAAACTAAAGATTTACTGGATACAAGTGGTGACTATATCGATTTTTTAAAATTAGGTTTTGGGACATCGGCTTTTTATTCCAAGGAATTACTTTTAGAAAAAATCAAATTAGCAAAAAAATACGATGTTGAAATGTATCCAGGAGGGACTTTTTTAGAGGTTGCCTATTGGCAAGGAAGAATAAAATCCTTTTTGGATAGAGCCAAAGAATTAGGATTTGAAACAATTGAGGTCTCAGACGGAACAATCACTTTAAAACCTAATGAAAGAAAGGAAATAATAGATTTAGCTTTGGAAAGAGGTTTTAAAGTCTTAACTGAGGTTGGGAAAAAAGATGCTAAAGCAAAAATCTCTATAACCAACCTTTTGGAACAGGCTCAACAGGATTTAGAGTGGGGAGCCTGGAAGGTAATAATGGAAGGCCGCGAAAGTGGTAAAGGTATTGGTTTATATGATAAAGAAGGAAATGTAATGGAGGATAAATTAGAAGAATTTATAAGTAAATTCTCTAGTATTGAAAATATTATTTGGGAGGCTCCCTTAAAAAACCAACAGGTAGATTTTATAACTCGTTTTGGGGTGGAGGTTAATTTAGGGAATATTGCATCTAATGAGATTTTAGCACTAGAAGCTCTAAGAACAGGACTAAGAGGAGATACCCTAGGCTTGGTGGTAGAATATAAGGCCAATAAGGAAGGTTTTGAAGTGCCTCCAGTACTTAAAAAGTTAGTAGCAGCATGGAGTTTAAAGTAAATAAAAGATAAAGGGCAACCGCTAGGTTGCCCTTTATCTTTCACTTTAGCCTATTAATTTTCGTAAACGAATAAAAAATGTTTCCTTTAAGAATTGTTAGATGCTTTTTTATTTAAGTACTCTGGTTACCAGAGCTGCTAATTCACCCCGGGTAACATTACCTTCAGGCACAAATTGGCTTTCTGTACGTCCTCCTAATAGTCCATGGCTATTTAAAATTTTGATTTCTTTAAAAGCCCAATGACTAGAGGGAACATCACTAAATTGTTTACCTGGTTTATCAGTAAGTTCTAACTGAAATGCTCTTTGTAAGATAACGGCAAGTTGGGCCCTAGTTAAGTTGTTTTGGGGTCCAAATTTTTTTGCTTCAATCCCAGCAATGACCCCTTCTCGATAAGCGCCTAAAATAGGCTTAATAGCCCAATGATTATTGGGAACATCCTGAAAAGGATTGCTAATATTATAATTCCAATTGAAAATTCTCGATAAGATACTAACAGCTTCAGCTCTTGTTACAGGGGCATCAGGATCATAGGTATTATAATCACGACCAGCAATGATACCTTGATTATTGAGGAAAAGAACATCTTTTTCCGCCCAGTGATTAAGCATATCTGTAAAATAACTGCCCCTTAACCAGTGAGAGATATCATTCCAGAGGCTTAGATCTTCCTGACCTAATCTCCAGCCCCCCATACCCGCCACATCGTACTTATTTATTAAACGGATTTTCTCCTGAGTGCTACGAGCATTTTCAAACCAGATTTCCCTAGTGCTACCCTTGGCAGAATACTTTACAAAAGGAACCTTGTGTTCTTGATGCCAAGATATATTTGCTTTGTTTTGTCTTACCTCTTGGATGGTGTCAGAGTGGGTAATCCCTCCTCCCCCTTCACCATTGGTCCAAGCTCTCCCGTAAAAAGGAACACCTAAAATTAACTTTCCCTTAGGGATTTGGGTCAGCATATATTGAAGCTGTTTTTCCACCCAAGGTAAAGCGGCTACAGGTCCAGGGGCACTGCCACGCCAGCTTTGATCATAGGCCATTACAAAAAGATAATCGGCATATTTACTTAGATTAGCTAGATCATAAGCTGATTTCCAACCAGAGGTTAGATGTTTTTCTACGGAACCTACAGCAATAGATAATTCCTTATTTAAAGGCTGGAGTTTTGTACTTAATATTTTTATGAAGGCAGTTAAATTATCTTTGTCCTCATAGGTGAGATTTTCTAAATCGATATTAATACCATCCAGTTGATGGTTGATTACGCTTTGAACTAAATCTTGAGCTAGCTTTTCCCTTTTTTCTGGGGTACTAATAGCAATTTGACCAGAAGCACGGTCCCAATGATTACTTAAAAAGGGAATTACTTTTACACCTTGTTTTTGCATATAGGTGGTTAAGGCCTTGTCTACCTTAATAATTGCTTCACCATTAGCATCCAAATCAAAATAGTTGGGACTAACAATATCAATGGATCCCTTGGTCTTTTGATACTGGTTTATGTAGTCCTGGGTTGTTCCGCCATAAAGGTAGATGAAGGTCAATTTTTCTTGGGCTTGGCTGTTAGCAGGGGTGGGATTGTCCAAGAAAATTGTGAAAATGAAAATTAAGGTAATTAAAAGTATTGGTATCTTTCGGTATTTTTTCAGCATTTATGTCCTCCCTAAATATAGAATGTCTAATATATCTTACAAGTAAGACTATTTATAATCCACTGAAAAAATAAGGAAGAAAACCAGGAACTAGAGTGTAAGCAAATGGAGCCCTCAAACTAATTAGTTAAGGACTCCAAGTCTATTATTAAAGCTCTTGCAAAAGATGGGCAATTAAGGCTGTTCTCCTAGGTAATTCATCAATAATTATATGCTCATGCTCAGCATGGGGTCCAGCGCCAAAGGCACCTAAACCATCAATAGTTGGAATACCTAAAGCGGCAGTAAAGTTCCCATCACTACCACCACCGACACTGGTTTCAGTAAGTTCATAACCCAGATTTTGAGCAATTTTTTGGGCTTTTTCTACTAGTTGTCCTGTGATTGCCGTTCTTTCCATGGGTGGTCTATTGACTTCACCGGTTATTTCTAAGCTAGTACCTTTAAGCTTAGGTGTTAAACCTCGAATGAGCTTTTCCAATCTTTCAGCTTCCGAAACTTTGGTTACTCGGAAATCAATTTCAGCATAGGCTTCTGCAGGGACAACATTGCATCTGGTTCCCCCTCTAGCGACACCAACACTTACAGTACTACCTAAAGAATAGTCTGTCAGGCTTTGGAGATATAGGATCTGGTGAGCTAATTCCTCTAAGGCATTAATACCTTGATCATGGTGATTGCCGGCATGGGCAGCTACCCCTTTGACTTTTAGTTGGAATATACCCAGGCCTTTACGGGCAGTTTTTAATGCACCAGTGTTCTCTTCTGGAGGTTCTGCTACCAAGACCACTTTACTCTTTTTCGCTTCCTCTTCAATAATTGGTCTTGAGGTTGGACTGCCTATTTCTTCGTCAGAATTGAACAAGAACACAACTTTTTTATCTAGTTTTATATTTAAATCTTGTAATGCTTTCACTGCCCAAATGGCTTGTATTGCGCCACCCTTCATATCAAAAATTCCTGGTCCATAAGCCTTGTTACCCTCAATTTTAAAAGGCAATTGCCCCTCATCCCAGACTGTGTCCATGTGGCAGAGGATCAAAATCTGCTCGTCACCTATACCGTAAGTAAATTTATGATGGTTACCTGTTTTTTCTTGGGCAAAAACTTCACCCTTAATACCAAAATACTCCATAAATAGATCTTGAAGAAATTGTCCACACTTATCAGTTAAATCTTTACGGTTAGAAGGAGATTCCTTTTTAACATACCTTTCTAAGGAATTAAAAATATTATCCTTATTTTGTTCTAAATATTTTAAGATTTGTGACACAATAAAAACTCCTTTCTTTAATTAACTAGATTGGTCTCTATAAAAATGTATTGCAATTTTCATGCCATACAAAAATATTTGGCACATAATTTGCATATTAAGCTAGGATGAAAATGATTATTAAAGGAGTGGCGACATGCTAAAAGAAAAAATTGAACAAGTAATTAAGGAAATGGAAGGGGAAATGATAACTCTTTTACAAAATCTAATACGGATTCCTAGTGAAAATCCTCCAGGGGATTATGAAAAAATTGCTAACTTTTTGGCAGATGAGTTAATATCTTTAGGTTTTGAAACAGAGATAATAGATGTTCCCGACGAGGTAACCAAGGCTGCAGGCCTTGAAGGACAAAGGAAAAATGTAATAGCCAGATTGAAGGGGACAGGGGAAGGACCTGATTTAATTTTTAATGGTCATATTGATACTGTACCTGTTGGTGACTTAAATAAATGGACATATCCTCCTTTTTCTGGAGAAATTGTTGATGGGAAGGTTTATGGGAGAGGGGCTACAGATTCTAAGGGTAGGCTAGTTTGTTATATTATGGCAGCCTTGGCCTTAAAAAAGCTAAATATTCCTCTTAAGGGAGATGTAATAATAGCTGCTACTTGTGACGAAGAGACTGGAGGACATCTAGGTGCTGGTTATGTTATGGAAAATGGCTTATTAAAGGGCGATTATGCTGTTGTAGAAGGGTATAGTGATACCATTATTAGAGCCATGGCTGGTTTATTTCAATTAAAAATAGTATCTAAAGGTGTACCCGCACATTCTGGTTGGAAATGGAAAGGAATTAATGCGATTGAAAAGATGGCTAAGGTTATTAGTGCTTTGGAAGGACTCCAAAAAGAACTGGAAAAGGAAACTTCCTCAATAAACGGTATGCGTTACACTACTCTTAATATAGGAGTTATTAAGGGAGGTACCAAGGTCAATGTGGTACCAGACTATTGTGAGGTTGAAGTAGATTTTAGGGTAATTCCAGAACATACATTGGAAGAAATAGCGGATAGAGTAAGGAAGGTCATAGATAAGCTACGCCAAGAAGATCCAGAGATAAACATCGAGGTTACCAAACTAAATAATTTTATCACTAAGCCAACAGTTACCAGTGAGAATTCTCCTTTAGTGCAAGAGTTACAAAAGGCAATTAAAGAATTTACTGGACAGACCTATCCTGTAATAGGGGTTAACGGTCAGTCAGATTGTCGGTGGTTCGTGGATAACGGGGTTCAAGGTATTAACTTTGGTCCTGGTCGTAATGATTTCAATGTCCATGGCTATGATGAATTTATGGAAATTAAAGATCTGCTCCAAACTGCTTGTATTTTAACCCTCTTTGCGAGAAATATTGTAAGTTAACCATTTTTTCACTCTTGTTTTCCTTCTAAATTTTCTATAGAATTAGGAGTATTAGGATGAGAACTTAGGAGGAATTAGGATGACTAGGCCTAAGGTTTTGTTGGTAACTAAGGACCCGAGAACTAATAAAATGTTTACTGAGCAGCTACGGGATTGCTTTAAGGATAATATTGAGATTATCCAATATAATAGTTTTTATCACCCCGAAGATATTGACTTGGTCTTAACTTCTTCTTTGCACTTGATAGAGAAAGGAAAGTTTCCTGCAGATAAGATTGTTGAGGCTAGAAGAACCATTGATACTTCGAGATTAGCCGAGTTAATAAAACTCCCTAAAGGCACAAAATGCTTAGTGGTTAATAACTTAGCGGAAAAAGCTTGGGAAACCATAGAATTCTTAGGTAACCTAGGACTAGAATTGGAGTATTATCCTTATTATCCTGGTATTGAGGGAAATTGGCCTAGTCTAGAGGTAGCAATTGTTCCTGCTGGGGTAGAATTAGTTCCTACTAATATTAAGAAGATTATTAATATAAATATTAGACCTTTAGATTTCTCGACCCTTATTGAAATGGCTGTACGACTCAAGTTGCCTTTGAAACAATTCCCAAGTTATTCTGCTAAATACATTAGGGAAATTGCCGCTTTAAGCTGTGAATTAGCTAGTACAATGGATAAAATGCAAGAGCTTGATAATCAGATTAAGGCCATTAGGAAAAGATATCAAGCCAAGGGTTTTGCATCCCACTATACTTTTCAAGACATCGTAGGGACAAGTGCCAGTCTTAAAAAAACAATGGAAATCCTTCGCAAAATATCAAAAACAGATAAGATCGTATTACTTTTAGGACAGAATGGCACTGGTAAAGAGCTTTTTGCTCATTCTATTCACAATCTTTCCCCGCGACGGGAGGGACCTTTTATCCCTATTAACTTTGCTGGTCTTCCCGAAAATTTAGCTGAAAGTGAATTATTTGGCTATGAAGAGGGTTCCTTTACTGGGGCCAAAAAGGGAGGTAAATTGGGTTTTTTTGAATTAGCCAATAATGGGACCATCTTTTTAGATGAAATTGGCGATGCTTCCCCAGCCATTCAGGCCCTTCTTTTGAGGGTACTTCAGGAACGACAAGTAATGCGTATAGGAGGGCAGCAGATGATACCAATTAATGT
>JAAZJU010000015.1 GCA_012800195.1 Clostridia bacterium | reverse complement strand
GCAGTGGATACTAGAATGTATCTTAAGGCAGAAATTGAAGAAATCCAAGTACTATTAAAGAAATTGCTAAGGACAATCCTAGAATTAAGTGAAAAGCATTTAGATACAGTAATGCCTGGCTATACACATTTACAGCCTGCCCAACCTATTACCTTGGCTCATCACTTAATGGCTTATTTCCAAATGTTTTGTAGGGACTATAGTCGTCTTGAGGACTGTAAAGATAGATTTGACCTATTACCTTTGGGGGCTGGAGCTTTGGCGGGAACAACCTTTCCATTAAACCGGGAGCAGGTTGCTAAGGAACTGGGCTTTAAGGGGGTAACCTTAAATAGTATAGATTCTGTAAGTGATAGGGATTATATTATAGAATTCTTAGCTGCAGGGTCTCTGTTAATGATGCATTTAAGCCGTTTTTGTGAGGAATTAATATTGTGGTCTTCTCAAGAATTCAAATTTATTGATATGGATGATGGATGCAGTACTGGTAGTAGTATGATGCCTCAGAAGAAAAATCCAGATGTTGCTGAATTGGTCAGAGGGAAGACTGGGCGAGTTTATGGTCACTTAGTAGCTATGTTAACCATGATGAAGGCTTTGCCTTTGGCCTATAATAAAGATATGCAGGAGGATAAAGAGGCCTTATTTGACGCAGTCGATACTCTGAAAAAATGCCTGTTGATATTTTCACCAATGCTATCCACAATGAAGGTCAATAAAGAAAAAATGCTCAAGGCTTCTAAAAGTGGTTTCACCAATGCAACGGATTTAGCTGATTATTTAGTAAAAAAAGGAGTTCCATTTAGAGATGCCCATGAAATGGTTGGTAAACTTGTAGCCTATTGTCTAAGTAATGATAAAGATTTAGACGAACTATCCTTAAAAGAATTACAAGGCTTCAGCCCATTGATTAAAGAGGATGTGTATGAAGCTATTTCAATATTTAGCTGTGTAGAGAAAAGAAAAATTACAGGTGGTCCGGCTCAGGAAAAAGTGAGGGAAGCAATTAAAATAGGTAGAAGATGGATAAAGTAAATTAAATTTAAAAGGGTTTAGATTGCAATTTGTAATCTAAACCCTTTTTTCGTTATAGAATACTTAAATATATTAAAAAATTATTGCTATTATAAAAGGAAATGTAGAATAAGAATGAAAAATATTGGAAAAAACTATAGATATGATAGCATGTTTTTACAATTTTTTCCTAATGGGGAGATTAAAATAAAGAGGACATCTAATTAAGTAATATGGGGAACTATGAAGTGCGTTCTGAAACTGGGCACCTTGAACGCAACGAGTTAGTGGTGCAACCGACCCAATCCAACTATTGAAGGATGGGTCTTTTTTAGTGGAGGAAAAGGTGAATATAAAAAACTCGTATGAGAAAAATATTGCATTTTTATCTCAGAATGAAGTTTATAAAATTATATTTATTTATAGATTTATTTCATTAATGGTTACAACTGTATTCTTTTTATTTAATGATTCAAATGGCAGTGTATCAAACAAGCTATTTATTATTACTTGCATCTCTTTAACAGCCATAATATTGACCTATCTATACATTAAAAATCATGAATGTGAAAAGAAGATAAGGTTGCTAGTTACAATTGAAACTATTGGAAACACACTAATATTAATACCCTCAGGAGGGGTTAATAGCCCCTATGTATGGTATTCATTAAATACCTTATTAATAGCGTCTCTAATGTTAAATAGAAAATACGTCTGGATAAATCTATTTATTTATCTATTTGGCTCCACTGGTGCATTCATTGCTATATTTCAACCATTAAATATCTATAGTGAATATTTTTTAAGTAACATGGATTTTATACTTAGCTTACTTTTAATTACATATGCTATTCAGTTACTTGCTAGATTGAATAAAAAAATTATAGAAAAGAATGATAAACTTTTTGAAACCAATGAGCTATTAACTGATGCTAATAAAAAAATCAAAAGCTCAATCGAGCATATAATGGAACTTTATCAAGCTGTAGAGCTTTTTTCTACTTTACAAAACAAAGGTAAGGTTATAGAACAGTTACTTCAGTGTAGTGAAAAAATCACAAGGTCTAAGATAGTACTGTTTTATGATTTATTAGAAAATCAACTAATAGTAAATAAAAAAGATAATCCCGATGATACTGTAGAAGGATTACAAGCTGAATTATTAGAGATTAAAGAAAGGATTTTAGACTCCCTGGGACCAGTGGAAGTTATTCTTCGAAACAGGCAATATTTATTAGTTACTGTAAAATCCAACTATTTAAACTACGGGATATTTGGCATCGAAGCAAACTTCCAAAAGAATAGTAATGAATTTAAGGATATCTTTGAGCAGGTTCATTTTCTTTCTACATTATGTTCTATAATTCTAGAAAAATTTGAATTAAAACAAGTTAATGAGGGGTTACTTATTAGTGAAGAGCAGAACCGTATTGCAAACGAAATCCATGACAGGGTTTTGCAAAGACTTTTTAGTATTTCTTGTGGTATCTATAGCATTAAGCAAAATGGTAAAAATCTCAATTCTGAACAACTTTCTCTGGAACTCGATGTAATTAGGGATTCAATAAATAACACAATGAAAGACTTGAGAACAGTAATCTACAGCCTGAGTTGGGCTAAAGGCGGTAAAGATAATTTTAAGTCAGACATAGCAAAATATATCAATGAAATAAAAAAGCTGAATAATGTGGAAATAAAATTAAATTTCGTTAGGAATGAAGAACTTTTAACTACTATTCAGCGTAATGCCTTTTATAGGATTATTTGCGAAGGAATTAGTAATGCCATACGTCATGGTAGAGCTAGTTATATAGAATTAGTTCTTTATATCAATGGAGAAGAAACATTTTTAAATATTATGGATAACGGTTGTGGTTTTAATAAAGAAGATGTTAATAAAAAAGATTGTGGCTTGGGTTTAAAAAACATTCGAAGTCTTGTGGATACATTAAATGGCAATATTATTATTGAAAGTAAAATAGGCAAGGGAACAAGTATTGAAATTTCCATTCCCAATGGAGGGAATTATAAAAGAGGTGAGTTGCATGAAGGTACTAGTAGTGGATGATCATCCTATGGTGAGGAAGGGGCTAGCCTCCACCCTTGTTATTCAACAGGATGTAAAGGATGTAAAAGAAGCTGCCTGTATAGAAGAAGCCATAGAATTAATGTCTTCATACAACCCAGATATCCTTTTAATAGATTTGATGTTAGGTAAGGAAGACGGCTTAGAATTGGTAACGAAGATTAAAAAAAAGGAATTAGCTACCAAATGCGTTATTCTTACTTCCTCATCAAGAAGAGAGGATTTTATGAGGGCCCAGGAACAGGGAGTAGACGGATATATATTAAAAGAAGCCTTTCCAGAGGATATTATCTATGCACTCAGGGTTGTAGCCAGAGGTAAGAAATTTGTTGACCCAGATTTTTTAAGATTTAGTTTAGGAGAAAACAAAAACTGTGCCCTAGATGAACTTACACCTAGAGAAAAGGAAGTTCTATTGGAACTAGGTAAAGGCCTGACTAATAACCAAATCGCCAAGAGCTTATATATCTCAGAAAATACCGTAAAAAAACATATTAGTAGCATTTTAGCTAAATTGGGACTGCATCAAAGGATTGAAGCGGCATTATATATTAATAGCATGAATATAAATAATTAATCTTTATAAATCTTTGGTAAAGGGTGCATAAATATGTCTAAAAAAACAAAAAGACTAAAAGGCACATATCTTTTGTTAACATCAATATTATTCTTAAATTTTTTAGGAGTCTCTTATGCCCATTGGGATAAAAGTTTAACTATCAATGCTAAAATAACTACGGCAGAAATTTTACCTAGATTTTTAAATGGTCATGTTGAGGGAGGAAATAATGGACTGAAGATTGATGTTAGGGATGAGCATATAAGTATCACTGGAATGGTTGAGCACGATTATTCTTGGAGCGATTTGCAATACAAGATACAAAATAAAGGTGATATTCCTATCAAGGTTTTTTTACCAGATAAAGCAGAAAGTCATAAATTGTATAAAAATGATGTAATTAAATTAAATGTACCATTAGAAGAAAAAATATATTATGAAATAATTTGCGAACAGACTATTGACTAAAAGGATTATTTGTTTGATAGATTCTTTTTAAATAAGGTGGAGGTAATTATCATGCCACAAAAGTTGTCGGTAATAATTCTAAGTTTTTTTATGGCTATTGTGTTAATGTCTGGTGGCTATGGCTATTGGCAGAAAACACTCATAATCGAGAGCGATATAATCGTAGAAGCCCCAAAAGAGAAACAAGCGCAGTTGGTACTAAAAAAGGGAGATAACGAAAGTATAGAAAATTTTATTGATCAGCAGGATGCTGACAAGGAAGAAACTGATACAGAAGATGCCTATAGTGAAGCCAGTGATAAAGAAATTTCCGAGCAAGTAGCTTCTAGCAGCAGTGAAAGCAGTAGCAGTGAAAGCGGCAGCAGTGACAGTAGTAGCAGCGATAGTGGCAGCAGTGACAGCAGTAGTAGCGACAGCAGTAGCAGTGAAAGCGGTAGCAGTGACAGTAGTAGCAGTGAAAGCGGTAGCAGTGACAGCAGTAGCAGTGAAAGCAGTAGCAGTGAAAGCAGTAGCAGTGAAAGCAGTAGCAGTGACAGTAGTAGCAGTGAAAGCGGTAGCAGTGAAAGCGGTAGCAGTGAAAGTGGTAGCAGCGACAGCAGTAGCAGTGACAGCGGTAGCAGTGACAGCGGCAGCAGTGACAGCAGTAGCAACGACAGTGGTAGCAGTGACAGCAGTAGCAACGACAGTGGTAGCAGCGATAGCAGTAGCAGTGATAGCTTGTAATTGTAAGGGGAAAGAGATAAATGCGTAAATATTTGCCAACAAATTATTCCAATATAAAGATTATTTTAACTATCTTAGCACTTCTCATTTATATAATCACTAATTCTTCGCTACCAAATTTAATAGGTAGCTCTCTTTTTAATTATCTAATTAAACCAAGTATGTGGCTAGGGTTAGCGTCTATTATTTGGCTTTTACCAAGAACTAGGCCCAAAAGCTTATTAAAATTTCAAGAATCAGTTTATTGGTGGGCTTTTACTTTTGCATTGGTGTATATTGTTGTTTTGGTATTAGCGGGATTTATAGATGGATTAGGGAAAAGCCCCTACAGTCATACTCCCAAATGGATATTAATCAACTTTTTCTCAGTAGGCTCTTTCTTGCTTGGGTCTGAGCTCATGAGAAGTTACTTTGTTAATAGTTTTTTTACAAAGAAGGAAAACTATTTATTATTCATATTAGTTGCAATGTTTATGACATTTTTGAGCACATCATTTGGAAAGTTAATAAAGTTAAAGGACTATGTCGATATTGTCAAATATGTTGCCCAATACTTAGCGCCAGATTTTGCAAAGAATCTTTTTGCTACTTATTTGGCATTTCTTGGAGGGCCGCTGGCATCATTAATATATATCGGAGTTATAGAAGGATTTCACTGGTTTTCCCCTATCTTGCCAAATCTTAAATGGATTACCACAGCGTTGGTCGGTATATTGATACCTGTTTTTTCCTTGAGTTTAATGCAGATGTTCTATTTAACAGAAGCAAGACTTATTAAAGAAAGGGAGCAGGATCAAGAAGGACCTTTTGGCTGGATGATTACAAGTATTTTTTCCATTGTAATTGTTTGGTTTGCAGTGGGGGTTTTTCCTGTTTATCCTTCTGTAATAGCTACGGGTAGTATGGAGCCCATGATAAAACCAGGGGATGTTATTTTAGTAGACAAGGCTACTGATATTAATGATATATATAGTTTAAAAGTAGGGGATGTTATTCAATTTACCCGAGATAATATTTTAATTTCTCACAGAATTATTGAGATAAAAGAAGAGGAAAATGTAAAAATGTTTTATACCAAGGGGGATAA
This sequence comes from Clostridia bacterium, assembly GCA_012800195.1. Lineage (GTDB taxonomy): Bacteria > Bacillota > Peptococcia > Peptococcales > BICA1-8 > JAAZJU01. The sequence goes on along the minus strand of JAAZJU010000015.1, from coordinate 23,824 downwards.
TAATTCCGCGGTAGATTTTGAACCAGTTCATCCCGAACAGGTTAAGGGTAAGATAATAAAAGTTATACCCAAAGTAGGTTGGCCAACGCTATTAATAAAAACCAACAAAAACATTGATTTAGAAGGGATTGTTTTTTAAGAACAGATTTTTATCTGTTCTTTTTTTGTTCAAGCTTAAAAGCTTAATACTACTAAAGTAGTATTAGTTACTAAAAAGTATTAGAGAGAATAGTTCTAGGTATTTATTAAAATTTACTCCACAGTAGTGTGTAAAATAATGGAAATAACCCTATAATTTATATGAAGCTGTGAACCGGCTATTACTAAGGCGCCAGTATAGTTGGTCATTAATGTTAAGAACATTAAAGGAGAGATTAGTAAATGAAAAAAACAAGATTTTTAGTTTTATCATTGGCAGTGGCAATTATGCTAATGGGTGCAGGTTATGCCTACTGGACTGAAACTTTAACTATTAGTAACACTGTTACTACAGGTGCACTTGAGCTTGATTTTTTTGTTGAAGAAGATCATGAATTTGAAGTAGATACCTATATGGATAGTGATGACTCATTTTGTCAAGTTAAGGAAGGCGACAATAATGTTTTAGAAGTTAGGTTAGCAAAAATGTACCCAGGTGCGGAAGCAACATTTGAATTTGGGTTAAAAAATGCTGGTACAATGCAAGCTAAAGTCAAAAATTTTGATTTCCACCCAGACCTACCTGGTGAATATGAACATTTTATAGTTAAATATTTTGCGGTGGATGGTGGTAGTAATTTAGTAGGGGAAAATGGCGTTAAGTTATCAGAATTAGAAAATGAACTCAGTGATGAAGTGATTTCTATTGATCCAGATGCCTCTAAGATTTTTAAAGTCATTTTAGAGATAGATCCTGAAGCTGGGAATAATGATGTTCGTGAGAATGCCGGAGAAGGTAATGTTCCAGCGTTTACATTCTCATTAACTGCAGATGGATTACAATGGAATGATGAGCAAAATTAATATCTAAATTAAGGCAGATGATTTAAATTATGCAGGTTTTATCCTACATAGTTTATGTATCCCATTTAGTAAAAAAATGTTTATTGGAAAAGTAATATTTGAATAAATGAGGTGTCATATGAGAAAATATAAATTTATCGCTCTGGCGATGGTTCTTGCGGTAATGTTGATGGGAGCAGGTTATGCCTATTGGACAGAGACCTTAACGATTAGCAACACAGTTACTACAGGTGATATGGATGTGGTATTTGCACCAGCACATATAGCAGGGGATTATGATGGCAAGATCAATCTTCGTGACATATTAGATGACCTATGGGAAGCTATAGATGATGGTGATTATTATAACTTTAATCAAGCGCCATATATGACCGTATCATTGGAACCATTAAATGATTATAAACAATTAAGTTTTGAAATTACAGATATGTATCCAGGAACTGGAGGGTTGTTAGCATTTTTAATTGTTAACGATGGAACAGTACCCGTTACATTAGAAAATATAACTTATGATAATTTGAATGATAGCAAAGGTTTAAGAGATGAATTAAATTATATAATTCATCCATTAAGGGCTTATGAGTTAATCAGTAATAATGGGATATTGAATGCCCTTTTTAATGAATTATTTGTTGTAAATCATGAAACTATCCATTGCGATACATTTGACGAGTTTATAACAAAATTAAATGGTTTATTAAGTGGTGTAACTCTTAAACCTGGCGAATGTATCAAAATGGGTGATGTGTTATTTGAACAAGGCGGTTATAATATTGAAATGCCAGCTGGCATTACCAGTGATGCATTAGAGGAGGCCACATTTAGCTTCGATTTACAATTAAATTATAAACAAGGTGAATAAACATCTAATTAATTAAGGAATTAATCAAGAAATAGTTAGGGATATTTTCCCTAACTATTTTTATTGATTTTTTGCAACTTATAAAGGTATTTTACATAAAATGGAGAATATGTATTTTATATGCATTAGGGAGTTGATGATTATTTTGCCTGTTAAAAAAAAGCTAAATATAAGTAAAAATTTAAGAATAGCTGCATTAATAATTTGTATTGTTCTTACTGTAGCAATGGGTACTCTTATTTATTATGAAACTATGGTTCCCCATTATGAGGAAAAAAAGGTAGCATTATATCGGTACAGTAACAAGACCAATATAGATCATCAAGTTTCATTCTTACCTAATGATTTATATGATAATGCAGTTCCACCAAATGGTATTTATATTACTAATTTTTTGGATAGAATAAATACCACTTTTCAATATCAATTTGTTGGAGAACGGGAAGCTAATATAGAGGGAAGTTATAAAGTGGTTGCTGAAGTAGAGGGTTATACTGGGGAAAAAGAAAGTTATAAAACCATTTGGAAAAAAATATTTATCCTTGTTCCTGAGACAAGCTTTCAAAATAATACTAATGAATTCTCAATTCGTGAAGATATCCCTATAAATCTCGCAAGTTATAGCAACTTTGCTGATAAAATTATTGAAACTTCTAAGGTTAATTCTCAACTTAAGCTTACGGTATTGATGGATGTAAATTTACAAGCAAATACTAGTCAAGGAGTAGTAGAAGAAAGGGTTTCACCATCGATTATTATACCTCTTAATACAAATTATTTTGAAATTACAAAACTTATCCCTGATGATAAGGTTGCCGCCATAGAAGAAACTAGACAAGTTCAGCTTCCTGTAAATAGGAAGTTGGTTATAATTTACAGTATAGTGTTAGGACTTATGATAATTAGTTTGTTCTGTTTAATCTATTTAACTGTGGGAGTAGAGAAGGATCTTTTCATAAAAACTTTAAATAAAATATTTAAAAAACATGGAAATCGTTTAGTTGCGTTGAAGATAAATATAGAACCCGCTGAACAATATATCAATGTTAGGGATATAGAGGATTTAGTAAGGATTGCTGATGAAATAAATAAGCCTATCATGTATAAATACAGTTCTACGCCTCAGGAAATTACTAGGTTTTATATTATCGAGGAAAACACTCTGTACTTATTCGATCTAAAGGAATATATAGATTCTTTAGAAAAAGAAAAGGCTATGCTGATTGAGAAAAAGAAAAGCATAAAGCAAAATAGGGGCAAGGATAAAGACATCACAACTTAGAATATGAATTTTTTGTTAAAGAAGTAGAGAGTGTATTCTACTTCTTTTTTATACTTTAGTAGTAGAAAAATTACTAATGGGTGGGGGGTAAAAGCTTTTCCCTAAAGGTAAAATATATAAAGAAGCTTATATCGAGGTGTGTAAGTATGAAAAAAAGAAAAACAAAGAGGTTACGCAACCTAATATATTATATTTTTGTCTTGGGTTGCTTAATTTATGGTATTGGAAGCATTACCTATGCTACTGATAATACCTCCCAGCCAGATGCAATTATAACAATTAATCAAAATGGAGAATCCAAATCCTCTGGAGACTTGTTTAGTGGGGCTCAATGGTACCCAGGTTATCAAAAAGATGGGGTACTAAGGATTATTAACAATTATAAAAATGCTAATCTCAATGATTTAGCTTTAGATGTTAAAATCAAAAGTTATAAGCCTGGTTTAAATGAGGAAGTTGTTTATAATTCCTTTATTGATAATATGAGATTAACAATAGAAAAGGGAAACGTGTTTAATTTTGATAAAACTATTGTCGCTGATAAAAGTCTTAGAGAATTATTAAGAGACGGAATAGATTTTTCTTCCGGGGCAGCTTATCTTAAAAATTCTATGGATTTTAAATACACATTAAAAATGGCTGAAGCTGCCACCGATGAATTAGAGAGTATGAGTGCTATTATCAGTTTTAGCTTTAATGTCAATGAAATTATAGATAATGGTGGCGATGATGACAATGGTGGTGGGGGAAGCGATAACAATCAGGACACCATTGTCAGTAGTAGTGATAGCATTATCAAGCCTGATGGAGATTTAATTGACCGGATGCCTGGGTATATTGAATTAAATGAAATGAAAGAATTCGAAGAGGTACTAAAAGAAATAATAATGCCTTTTAACACTGAATTGTTAAAAGAAAATAAAGAGCATGCTCCCAGGATTTATTATTGGAACGAAACAGTTGAAAAGTGGGTTGCCCTTGCATCCTATGTAATCGATCCCTATAATGTTATGGCTATAAATGATGGCGAATACACCGGCTGGTTCAATGTTTTTGGAGTAATACAGCCAGTATTTACAGATGTACTGGATCACTGGGCGGAACCAATTGTAAACAGAATGAATGGTCTTGGTATCTTTGAAGGCTATCCAGAAGAGGGTTTAATTCGTACCGCTCAATTAGATCAAGATATTACTCGAACAGAATTTGCTACCTTAATCTTTAGGTTATTAAATATAAACCCTGATAATATATTACTTGAAGCTTTTACCCTTGAAGAAGCAAAGACCATCTTAATAGAACACTATGGAGATGCAGGAGAAATACCTGATTGGGTAGCTGGTGTTATTGCATCAACTACAAAAGCAGGCTTGATTGAACCTAGGGAAGGAAATTTCTTGCCCAATGAACCTATAACTAGAGAAGAAGCCGCTGTTATGGTTAGTAAGGCCTTTAGTATAATTGAAAAACATCAGTCCATTGATCTGGAAAAATTCATTGATGTAGAGGAGTTACCTGATTGGGCCAAGGCTGCCTTAGCAAATGAAGCAGTTGGATGTGACTTTATCACGAGAGCTGAGGCTTTGACTGTATTAAAACGCTTGTTTATTAACGGGATGGGATTGTAGTATGATTGGGTTTATATAGTAGTCTGCTAAGATTACTGTATAAACCTTTTTTATTGCCATAAAATGCTTACTATAAAGCAATATGTTTATTTACTACACATTTTTGGTAAAAACATAAGAAAGGAGGTTCGAAATGAGTGGATTAAATGTAAGTTTTTCTGCCCGTGTATTTGGTGAGATTATCCATGGTGAGGGTTGTTATCTGGCTCAAGGGGTGATTATTCGCTCAAGCCAAAATGGAGTTGTTTTAGGGGATAGAGCTTGGATCTTAGAAAATAGTGTTATAGTTGGCAGCGAAGACGCCCCTACAAGGATTGGATCTAATACTGTCTTAGGTCATAAATGTCAAGTGATGAATGCGACCATAGGCAATTGGTGTGAAGTGGGGAACAATGTTATAGTAATGCCCAAGGCCAAGATAGGTGATTGGTGTATCTTTGGTGAAGGTACATTAATCCCTGAAGGGATAATAATTCCCGATGAATCTGTAGTGGTTGGCCGTCCAGGTAAAATAATTAGAAAAATAAATAATCAGGACAGAGAGACTATTAAAAGCTTGCGGGGAGATAATCTTTCTGATGATAAAAAAATATTAATAAAAGAGGGAGACAAGATGGCACGAATTTACTCATTTAACGATAAAAAACCTGTTATTGCTGAGAATTGTGTATTATTTGATACCGCAGAAATCACTGGTGATGTAATAATTGATGAGAATACCATTATTGGTGCTGGGGTAAAGATAATAGGGGATTCCCATGGCCCAGTTAGAATAGGTAAAAATGTTCAGATTCTGGAGAATACAGTGCTCCATCTTTTGCCCGATAACCAGTTAATTATTGAGGATGATGTAATTATAGGCCCTGGGGCTATGATTCATGGTTGTTATATCGAAACGGGAAGTATCATCGAAAGCGGAGCAATAATCTGTGATAATAGTAAGATAGGCAGAAATTGCTTGGTAAAAGCGGGGACCTTGGTTAAACAAAGGGAGGTTATTACCGAAAACTCCGTGATTGAAGGGTTTCCAGGTAGGATAGTGGATACTTTAGTAGGCCAGTTAACAAAGCCAGCTTGGGCTTTGTAGTATACGGTGAATAGGGGGTATAGGCTTTTTTTAGGTCGAAAAGATGAGAAAAGTGGCTGATAAAAATAATTAAATAGGCAAAAATCTGCAAAATAACTGGAGGTATTTACCATAAGGATGGCGAAGAGTACTTTTGTAATAGTTCTAAAGTACTATACGTAATGATGTAAAAGTAACTTTGCCTTCGAAATGGAGGAAAACCGATGAATTGTAAAATTTGCCCATTCTGTCAGCAACCTTCATATTCTGCAGCTACATTTGGGAAATGGATTTGTCCTCATTGTAACGAAGATCTGACTTTAGTAAAATTTAGCCCTATAAGAAATGATAAGGATTCTACACTTGAAAAACAAAAAACAAGGAAGACTAATGACCACTAACCAAAACTAGCTTGGATTTTCAGTGACTGAATAAAGCACCTAGGTCACTAGTTTTTCCTTTCCTTCTCCTTTATCTTTTCCAGCTTGCTTTTCCCAACATATTCGTAAATACCCATGGCTATAAGGAAAAAACCAAAAATTTTTCTTAATAGCTCAGCGTTCAGTTCACTTGCCAATAAGGACCCTCCGATGGCACCAATAACACTGCCCACAATCAAATAGAAAGCTAGTTTGAAATTAACATTACCCTGTCTAGCGTGGGTAACTATAGCTACCAAGGCCGTAGGAATAAATACGGCGAGAGAAACCCCTTGGGCTATATGTTGTTTGGTACCCACTAAAAAAACTAAGGCAGGGACCAATAGTGTCCCGCCTCCGATAGCCAATCCACTTAAAATACCCATCAATAGACCAATTATCCAAATCAGCATCTTAGAGCACCATCCTTAGACCAGCTATAACCATAAAGACACCAAATATTTTTTTTAAGGTTTTAGCTGGTATTTTATTCATCAATTTGGCTCCAAGGTAGCCTCCAAAAACTGCCCCTAAAGCAACTTTAAAGGATAGAGAAAAATCGAAATTACCTTTTAATGCATAAACAATAGTGCTCATAATTGCTGTGGGCAAAATTATTAATAAAGATGTTCCATGGGCTTTATGTTGTTCTACCCCTATTAAAAAAATCATGGCTGGGATTAAAATAGTTCCCCCGCCAATTCCTAATAAACCATTGACAATACCAGCTACTACACCAATAGCTCCTAGGGTCATGATTTTCATAAAATGCCTCCTAGCCTCTGCTAGGATAAGTTTTTACCATTCTGAGTTTAAATATTCCTCTTGCGAGTGAACAGGAAAGCAGTGAAATAGTGAAACAGTTAAAATGTATACTGGAGTGAACATACGGAAAATCGGCTAAATATTCTTAGTGAAGCTGAGGAAATAAAAGCTAACGAGCAAACAGGAGGTTTGCTCGAGTGTGATTTGGGTCATGGACGAACCATTGAACACGGTTAGCTTTTATCCGAAGCAAGCTTAGAATATTCCGATTTGGAGTCTAGTGAGCGAAAGTATAACATTTTCAATAGTGTTCCTAATGAATTAATCCAACACATAGCATCAAAACTATTCCACAGACAGCGCCTAAGCGAGAGTAGTTAGGATGGCGCCTTTTCGATTCTGGCCATAGCTCATTATGGACTATAAAGGTCATGGCTCCACCAGCGAAGGCTAGTAACAGGCCGATTAAGGATTTAGAAATAGAAATAATAATAAAGCCCAAATAAGCACCAAGAGGTGTGATTAAGCTAACTAAGGTTGTTAAAGCTAGTATTTTAAAACTATTCATACCTCCCATTTTTAAAGGAGCTGCCGTAGCCATGCCTTCGGGAATGTTATGTAGTCCAATGGCTAAAGCTATTATTAAACCTAATTCAGGTGTAGCACTGTAGCCTACAGCAATAGCTATTCCCTCGGGAAGGTCATGTAAGGCAATACCGATAGCAATTAAATAACCCATTTTAATTAATCGATTATTACCCTGCTTTACCCCATTTAACAGAGGTAGCCAAGATAGAAAAATATCCAGGGTTAAAAGTATCAAGTTACCTAAGAAAAAACCCAAAAGGGCAATAAAAAAATTAGAGTAGGTATAGGCAGAAGGTAATAAATCAATAATAACAACGGTTAGCATGATACCAGTGGCAAAGCCCAGGAGCCAGGCCAGAACCTTTTCACTAGGCTTACCAATAAGAAGTACAATAAGACAGCCAATAATGGTAGCAAATCCTGCTATGAAACTATTTATCATTACAGTGTACATAATAATCTCCTAGAAATTCTCTTTACAAAATTTTAGTTAGTTCAGAAATAAATATACCAATTATTTAGGTGAGTTAAATGAAACTTTTTACCCCTTTTAAACCCATGGAATTAAAAAAGGTGAAAGAACTACCACTAGACAATGAGAAATATATTTATCAAATTAAATGGGATGGTATCAGGGGCTTAGTCCATAGTGATGGCCAAGAAGTAAGGGTATTTAATAGAAATTTAGCTGATAAAACCTTACAATACCCCGAACTTCAAGAATTGCTTAAATGGAACAAAAAAATTATTTTAGATGGGGAAATAATTGTCCTCAATGAGGGTTTGCCTAGCTTTACCCAAGTTATAAGAAGGGATTTCGCCAGTAGTAAAACTAAAATTGCCAGCCTGAGAAAAGTTATGCCCATTGTCTACTGTGTCTTTGATATTTTATTCTATGAGGATAGATCCCTAATAAATCTACCCTTGTTAGAAAGGCTAAAATATTTAGAAGTCCTGCGAGAAGAAAACTTGCCCTTTATCTACTTTACTGAGATTTTCAATACAGGTAAAGACCTTTTTGAGCAAACTAAAGAAAAAAAAATGGAGGGAATAGTGGCCAAAGAGGTTTTAAGCCCTTATGAAATTGGGTATAAGAGTGGAAAGTGGTTAAAAATAAAACATCGACGACTGCAAAATTGTATAGTATGTGGCTATACAACTAAGGAGTTAAGACCTTCAGCCTTAGTCCTAGGGGCATACAATGCTCAAGAGGAACTAATTTATGTTGGCCGGGCTGCTTCTGGCTTAACTGGCCAAGAATTAGCGCTTTTGAAGGAAGGTGCTAAACCTTTGATTAGTAAGAAACCCCATATCTTAAACCCTCCTCAGGACAATTTAACCTATATTTGGTTAGTTCCTAAGCTTACTGTTTTGGTAGAGTTTAGTGAGTGGACTGAGGATTTAAAACTTCGCATTCCTGTCATTAAGGGGTTTACTAATATTTCTCCTGAAAAATGCAGAATTTAAAAGGAGTGGTTTAAATTGATCAGAGTTTTCTGAAAATTGCAGGAAATTAAGTTTTATTGTAGAAATATGTAGGACATTCAGCATAATTAGATTTTAAAAGGACGGGGGAGACAAAAATGCAGAATAAAGAAATTGAAATTTGGATGTTATTAAGAAAGGTTTTAGCTGTTGCTCAGCGTATAGCGGAAGAAGATTTAAGAAAATATGATTCTACTCCTAGTCAGTTCGGAATTTTATTAAATCTTGCTGAGGAAAATCTTCTGCCAATGTCAGAGCTTAGCAAACAGGCAGCCTGTGTAAACTCCAATATTACTTCCATAATTACTCGTATGGAAGCCAAGGGTTTAGTGCAAAGAAATCAGGACCAACGGGATCGCAGGATTGTGAAAGTAGAATTAACCCCAAAAGGCAAAGAGCTACTAGAGGATACCCTACCTGTCCATTATAAATTTATTAAAGATCTGTTGGATTTTTATACTGAAGAGGAATTAGAGCAACTATATAAGCTATTATCAAAATTTTACGAAAATGTATCTTAAAAAATAAGGTGCACCTTTAAAAGGTGACACCTTTTTTTAAATCCTATTAACATCACTTATATTTCCCTTTTTTTTTGCCTTTAATTTTCTCTGAGATTTAATTAAAAAGACAAAAATAAAATAAACCAATACAGCAAAAACAAATGCGTTGACAATGGCCCCTAAAGCAAAATCCAAGGTAAAACTTTGCAATTTATCTAATAATAAAAGGTTCAGGGGTTCTTCAACTATAGAATCAATATTGGAGACCGAGCTATCAATGGACTGTCCTATTTGGCTCCCTATTTCGTCGGTAGTAATATTGCTACCTATTAGAAATCTACCAGTAATTAAATTTAAAGAATAATAGAGAGGAATAAAAATTCCTGTAGCTAGGTTAAAGGTAACAGAAGCCACTCCACTGGCTCTAAAAAATTTGGCGAGAAAATAAGAAACAAAGGGACCTACCCCTAAGGTAGGTATGAAATTCACAAAAAGTCCTATAGCTGCCCCGAGGGCAATTTTTTCTGGGGGTTCTTTAAGTTTAGTAACTTTGTTTAATTTTTTGACAAGTATTCTAAAACGTCTCTTTATTTTGAAAACCTCACTTTATGAATTAGATTATTTGGCCTTATCCTATATATTATAAAGTATTTATAAAAAAATTGACATGGTTTATTTTTCAATGCTTAAAAATATTAGCAATTTTTGAAGTAAAATAAAGTATTTTACCTGTTGACTTAATAAAAATAACTATGTATACTAAACAAAACTGTTACATAATTAATATTATAAATATAAACTGTTATATAAATGTAAAGACGATTTTAGGAAGGCGTGGTGATAAACCCCATGAATAAACTGATGGTTTTCAATCAGCAATTTCTGGGTGGCATTGATTTAATTGAGCGGGCAGCAATTTAGTATCTCAATTAAATCAAGGAGGGTTATGTGATGAATGGAGCGGAACTTTTATTAAAATGTTTAGAGGAACAAGGGGTTGACCTTGTCTTTGGTATTCCAGGTGGAGTAGTTCTGCCTTTGTATAATGAGCTTAAAAAAACAACTATAAAACATATTCTTACCAGACATGAACAGGGAGCAGCTCACGCAGCTGATGGTTATGCTCGTTGTACGGGAAAGGTAGGAGTGTGTTTTTCTACATCTGGACCAGGTGCTACCAATTTGGTGACAGGCTTAGCTACAGCCTTTATGGATTCTATTCCTGTAGTTGCTATTTCAGGTCAAGTAGCTAAACCATTACTGGGTAAGGACAGTTTCCAAGAGGCAGATACCTTAGGTATTACCGCACCTATTACAAAGCATAATTATACAGTTAGAGATGCCAATGATTTACCTCAAGTGATAGCAGAGGCTTTTTATATAGCTACCCAGGGGAGACCAGGACCAGTCTTAATTGACATTCCTAAGGATGTTTTTACTCAAGAGGTTAAAGCTTCTCCCAAAGGGAAAGTTAGACAACATATTGTGAAAAAACTCTCTAAAAACCCCATTGAAAATAAACAATTTTTAAAGGCCATCGAAACTTTAGAAAAGGCCCAAAGGCCTCTAATTTTAGCTGGTGGCGGTGTAGTCATGGGGGGAGCTCATCAATTATTGACTCAATTGGCTGTGGTCAATGAAATTCCAGTGACTGTTACTCTCATGGGGAAAGGGGTTTTCCCACCTAAAAACCCATTGTATTTAGGAATGTTAGGAATGCATGGGACTACCGCTGCCAATTGGGCTGTTCAAAATTGTGATTGTCTATTAGCTATTGGGGTTCGTCTCGATGATCGGGTAACAGGAACCTTAGATACCTTTGCTCCTAAAGCAAAAATAATCCATGTGGATTTAGATGCCGCCGAGCTGGGCAAGAACAAAAAAGTGGATATCCCCATTGTGGGTGGCAGCTTTGAATTTTTACAGATGGCAGTACAAAACTTATGGGGAATTAAACATCAACGGAAAAATTGGTTGCGGGAAATTAAAAATAATGCCCTGGATTGTATAGCAGAAGATACAGGGGCTTTAAATCCCCAGGAAGTTTTTGAAACAATAAATCGGCATATTGATAGGGATACCATAATAGTCACCGATGTAGGTCAACATCAAATGTGGTCAGCTTTATTCTTACATCCTGAGGGGCCACGGAATTTCCTGACTTCGGGTGGTTTAGGCACTATGGGTTTTGGGCTTCCTGCAGCAATCGGCGCTCAAATGGCCAATCCCACAAAAAAGGTAATTTTAATTACCGGAGATGGTAGTTTTCAAATGAACTTGCAAGAATTGGCTATTGTTAAACAATATAATTTGCCAATTAAGATTTTAATAATGAATAATGGTTGCTTAGGAATGGTTAGACAATGGCAGGAATTATTCTTTGAGGGCAACTATTCACAATCAGCTCTTGAAGTAGGACCTGATTGGGATAAATTAGCGGAAGCCTATGGAATAAATGGAAAAAAGATTGATTCTTACCATGAAAAGGATAAGATACTAAGTAATAGTTTAAAGAGTAACGATCCATGGCTTTTAGATATTCAAATTGACTCTGGTGCCAATGTCTTTCCAATGGTCCCAGGGGGAAATAGCTTAGATCAAATGTGGGGGAGATGGGGGAATGAAACACAAATTAGCAGTCTTGGTTGAAAATCACCCCGGAGTTCTTTCCAGGGTCTCTGGTTTGTTTTCCAGAAGAGGCTACAATATAGAAAGCTTGGTAGTTAGTGAAACAGAAGATAAGGGCATTTCACGAATGACCATCGTGGTTAATGGAGACGAACAAATTATAGAGCAGGTTTCTAAACAACTCAATAAGTTAATTGATGTCATTAAGGTTAATGATTTAACTAAAGAGGAGACAGTAAATCGGCAGTTAATGTTAATTAGGGTAAGTGCTGACAGTACCACTCGGGGTGAGATTGTTCAGCTCATGGATATCTTTAGGGCCCGTATAGTTGATATTGGCCGTAGGTCCATTATTGTTGAAGCTACTGGGGATGAGGAAAAGATTCAAGCTATTATCAAATCTCTTCAACCCTTTGGTATTCAAGAATTAGTTAAAACAGGAATAGTTTCTATGGTTAGGGGAAGTAAAGATAAAAATTAGGGGGAATTAGAATGATTAAGATGTATTATGATCAGGATGCAAATTTAGAGGTTTTAAAAGGTAGAGTAATTGCAGTAATAGGTTATGGTAGCCAAGGTCATGCTCAGGCTCAAAACTTAAAGGATAGCGGGCTAGATGTTGTAGTAGGACTGCGTCCTGGTAGCAGCTCCTTTGCACAAGCTGAAAAAGACGGTATGACTGCTTTAAGTATTGAAGAAGCCTGTCAAAAGGCAGAAATAATTCAATTACTTATTCCTGATGAGGTTCAAAAAGAAACTTATGAACAATATGTGAAGCCTAATTTAACTGCAGGAAAATCACTAGTTTTCTCTCATGGCTTTAATATACATTATGGACAAATTGTACCGCCTCAAGATGTGGATGTGTTTATGGTGGCTCCTAAGGGACCAGGACATATGGTAAGAAGATTATATACCCAAGGAATTGGTATCCCTGGATTAGTGGCTATTTATCAAGATGCTAGTGGAGAATGCTGGGATAAGGCCCTAGCCTATGCTAAAGGTGTAGGCTGCACTAGAGCAGGAGTATTAGAAACAACCTTTAAAGAGGAAACAGAGACAGATCTCTTTGGTGAACAAGCAGTTCTTTGTGGTGGGGTAACTGAGCTAGTTAGAGCAGGCTTTGATACCTTAGTAGAAGCAGGTTATAAACCTGAAGTTGCTTACTTTGAGTGTCTCCATGAGTTAAAATTAATTGTAGATTTAATGTATGAAGGTGGTATTGCTGGTATGCGCTATTCCGTCAGTGATACTGCAGAATATGGTGACCTAATAACAGGTAAAAGATTGATTAATGAACAGGTTAGAAATGAAATGAAGGAAGTATTGAAGGATATCCAAAGCGGTCAATTTGCCAAAGAGTGGTTGTTGGAAAATAAAGTAAATCGTCCAAAATACAATGCTTTAAAACAAAAAGATAGTGAACATTTAATAGAACAGGTTGGGAATGAACTTCGGAAAAATATGGCCTGGCTAAATAAATAAGGGGTGGATAATGATGGAGATAAGTGGTGCCCAGATGTTAATCAAGGCCATGGAAGACCAAGGAGTAGAAAAAATCTTTGGTTATCCTGGGGGAGCAGTCCTAGAAATATATGACGCTCTTGAAAAAAGCACCATTGACCATATCCTCGTCAGAAACGAACAGGGTGGAGCTCATGCCGCCAGTGGCTATGCCCGGGCTAAAGGTCAAGTGGGGGTTTGTTTAGCTACCTCAGGTCCAGGGGCGACTAATTTAGTAACAGGGATAGCTACTGCTTATATGGATTCAGTGCCCCTTGTAGCTATAACTGGTCAGGTTCCCACGGCTATGGTAGGGACTGATGCTTTTCAAGAGGTAGATATCACAGGGATTACTAGCCCCATTACTAAATATAATTACTTAGTCCAAGATGTCCAAGAAATACCTAGAATTATAGCAGAGGCTTTTTATATAGCTAAATCAGGAAGACCAGGACCAGTATTAATAGATATTCCGCGGGATGTAGCCATAGCTCAAGGTATATATAAACCCTATGAAAATGTAGATATCCGTAGTTATAAACCAACCATCGAAGGACATCCTGCCATGATTAAAAAGGCTGCCAGATTAATCAAAGAGGCTGAAAACCTTGTCATCTGTGCTGGAGGTGGAGTTATAAATTCCAATAGCACTCCAGAACTGGAACAATTGGTTAAGCTCACTAATGGTAGGGTTGTGGCCACCTTAATGGGATTAGGTTCTCTACCTGGTAATCATGAAAATTATTATGGTATGTTGGGGACCTATGGTAATCGTTTAGCCAATGAATTGGTGCAGAAAGCGGATTGCTTTTTAGCCTTGGGAATGCGTTTTGATGACCGGGTAGTAGGTAACCCAGAAGGTTTTGCCCCCAATGCTAAGATTATCCATATAGATATTGACCCTGCTGAGATAGGTAAGAATATTAGGGTAGATATTCCCATTGTAGGTGATATTAGGACAGTTCTTAAAGCTATAAATGCTTCCTTAGGTAAGGGACAGCTAAGAATAAAGGAAAATCCTCCTAGAGATGAGGAAATTAAAGAGCTTAAAACCTTATCAGTACCTTGGGTTTTGAAAAAGATACAGGAGTTTGCCCCTGAGGACACTATTATTACTACTGATGTGGGGCAACACCAAATGTGGACAGCTCAAAATTATTGTTTCACTAAGCCGAGAACATTTATTTCTTCAGGAGGATTAGGAACCATGGGCTATGGAATTCCTGCTGGAGTAGGAGCTCAGATAGCCAAGCCTAATGCAACTGTAGTAGTGATGACTGGTGATGGTAGCTTTCAAATGGGATTACCAGAATTGGGCACAATCTTAGAAAACGATCTCCCTCTAAAAATAGTTATCTTTAATAACCGTTCTCTAGGGATGGTTCGGCAATTACAACATTATTATTGTGGAAAACGCTATACTGCTGTAAATTTCAAAAAGGCAGTGGATTTTATTACCTTAGCTAAAGCTTATGGAGCAGAGGCTTATCGTCTTACAGAAGTGGAAAATGTGGATATGGTTTTAAAAGAGGCCTTTGGTAATAATAAGTTTACTATTATTGAAATACCTATTGAAACTGAAGATTTAGTTCTTCCTATGGTTTTAGCAGGGGATTCTTTAGAAAAAATGGTTGACAGTGAATAAGTGTCTAATATATAATACTAAACAATATACCTGGATTGTTATACAAAAGAAAGGGATAGAAAATCCCATATTAGATAAAGACAAGGATAGGGAATAGTAAGTCTCCCATATTCTTCAGAGAGCTGCTGGTTGGTGTGAAGCAGTGGATATGATGACCGAACTCGCCCTAGAGTCGCTAACCTAAACCTTAAGATGAGATTAAGGGAGTAGACTTAGCCGGTAGCCTACCGTTAAAGGTGGAGAGTGAATGGATAATGTTTATCCATTAACTAGAGTGGTACCGCGGAAGCTAAAGCTTTTCGTCTCTATAAAGAGATGAAAAGCTTTTTTTGTTGGCTATAAAGGTCAGGGGACACACCTCTATTAATAGCAAATAGCTGGAGCTGAGGAATGTCCCCAACGAATATGAAAATGTATACTTTCGTTCACTGGACTCCAAATCGGAATATTCTAAGCTTGCTATGGGGTCGCGAAACAAACAAGCCAGGCTATTAAACCTTGAAGGGAGTCGATAAAAATGAGAAAAATATTTGTATTTGATACCACCTTAAGAGATGGGGAGCAATCTCCGGGAGTGAGTCTCAATGTCAAAGAAAAGGTTGCAATAGCCAAGCAATTGGCTAAATTGGGAGTGGATTGTATAGAGGCCGGTTTTCCCATTGCTTCCGAAGGTGACTTTGAAGCGGTAAAGGCTATAGCTCAATCGGTTAGAGGTCCCATTATAGCCGCTTTAGCTAGAACCAATGAGGCTGATATTAGGAGAGCCTGGGAAGCTTTGCAATATGCTGAAAAGCCAAGGATTCATACCTTTATTGCTACCTCCAATATTCACATGGTTCATAAGCTCAAGAAAACTCCCCAGGAAGTTTTAAAAAGTGCTGTGGAAGGGGTTAAATTAGCTAAAAGCTTTACCCCTGATGTGGAGTTTTCTGCAGAGGATGGATTTAGAAGTGACCTGGACTTTCTTTGTGAAATCCTTGAAGCGGTAATTGAGGCTGGGGCAACTACTGTTAATATCCCTGATACAGTGGGCTATGCTACCCCTCGGGAATATGGAGAATTTATTAAGGCTGTTAGGGAAAGGGTTCCGAATATTGAGAAAGCAGTAATCAGTGTCCACTGCCATAATGATTTGGGTCTGGCTGTAGCTAACACCTTAGCTGCTTTGGAAGCTGGGGCCACCCAAGTGGAAGTGGCTATGAACGGTATAGGAGAAAGGGCTGGTAACGCTTCTTTAGAGGAAGTAGTTATGGCTATTCACACCCGGCGGAATTATCTTAAGATGGAGACCAATATTACGACAGAAGAAATTTATCGGACTAGTAGAATGGTTAGTACCCTGACTGGGATGCCCATTCAACATAATAAAGCGGTGGTGGGCCGTAATGCCTTTATCCACGAGTCAGGGATTCATCAGGATGGGGTGCTCAAGGAGCGGGAGACTTATGAGATCATGAATCCAGCAATGATTGGGAGGGGAGAGGACAATATCTATTTAGGTAAACATTCTGGTAGGCACGCCTTTAAGCTTCAATTAAAAACCTTAGGGTATGAGATTGAAGGAGAGGCCTTGGATAAAGCCTTTGCCAGATTTAAAAGCCTTTGTGATAAGAAAACAAAGATTTCCGATGAGGATTTAATAGCCCTTGTTGATACAGAAGTTTTAAAGGGACCAGAAACCTATAAGTTTTCTCATATTCATTTCACGTCCGGCACTAATATAAATCCCACTTCTACTATTGGGGTGGTAGTCAATGGGGAGTTACAGGAAGTAGCTGCTTGTGCTAAAGGTCCGGTAGAAGCTACCTATCAGGCTATTAATAATATTGTAGGTGAGGAAATAGTTTTAGAAGACTATATAATTAATTCTCTAACCCCTGGTAGAGATGCTCAAGGGGAAGTGGTAGTTCGAATCAGTTACAAAGGTCGCAGTGTTACGGGTAGAGGATTAAGTGTTGATATCATCGAGGCTAGTGCTAGAGCCTATCTTAATGCTATTAATAAAGGGATTAACTTAGCAAAAACAGTTCAAAAATCCCAAATAGAAAATTCCAAGGTAGAAATGGGGTAAGAGAAGATGGCAATGACAATTACTGAAAAAATATTGGCTGCTCATTGTGGTTTAGAAGAGGTAAAGGCTGGGGATTTAATTAATGCCCGAGTTGATTTGGTTTTAAGCAATGATATTACAGGGCCTGTAGCTATTAAAGAGTTTCGTAAATTGGGAGTAAAAAAGGTTTTTGATAGAACCAAGATTGCCATGTTACCGGATCATTTTGCTCCTAATAAGGATATAAAATCGGCTCAGCAATGTAAGGAATTAAGGGAATTTGCTAAGGAACAGGATCTCACCCATTACTATGAAGTAGGTAAAGTAGGTATTGAGCATTGTTTTCTCCCTGAACAGGGTATTGTAGGTCCAGGAGAATTAATAATCGGTGCGGACTCTCATACTTGTACCTATGGAGCCCTAGGGGCTTTTTCTACAGGAGTGGGGAGCACCGACGTGGCTGCGGCTATGGCTACCGGGGAAATTTGGTTAAGGGTACCTAGCACTATCAAAGTTAACATTGTGGGCCAACCCAGTAATCCTTGGGTGAGTGGGAAGGATGTTATCTTAGCCTTGATTGGTAAAATTGGGGTAGATGGAGCTAGATACCAATCCTTAGAATTTGTTGGTGAAGGTCTTAAACATTTATCCATGGATAGTCGCTTGACCATCTGTAATATGGCCATTGAAGCTGGAGCTAAAAATGGCATCATAGCTGTAGATGAGATTACTAAGGAATATTTAAAAGGAAGATACCATAAACCTTTAATAATCTATGAAAGTGATGAGGATGCAGTTTATGATAGGGAGATAGAAATTGACCTAAGTACTTTAAAGCCTCAAGTGGCCTTTCCCCATGCCCCTTCCAATACCAGGGATATTGATAATGTGGGTGAAGTAGTTATTGATCAAGTAGTGATTGGCTCCTGTACTAATGGTCGAATAGAGGATATGCGGATAGCTGCTCAAATCTTAAAGGGTAAAAGGGTTGATCCCTATCTTCGCTTAATTGTCATTCCCGGTACTCAGGATGTATATAAACAATGTATTGAAGAAGGTATCTTAGATATCATTATTGATGCTGGTGGTGTAGTTAGCCCTCCCACTTGTGGACCCTGCCTGGGAGGATATATGGGAGTTTTGGCTAAAGGTGAGCGAGCCTTGTCTACCACTAACCGTAATTTTGTAGGTCGGATGGGACATCCAGAAAGTGAAGTGTATTTAGCCAATCCTGCTATTGCAGCGGCTTCAGCTATTACAGGCAAAATAAGCTCCCCAGAGGAGGTAGAATAAATGGCGAAATATGTTGGTAAGGTTTGGATTGTAGGCGATGATGTAGATACGGATTTAATAATTGCTGCTAGATATTTAAATGATTCCAGTGAGGACTTTTTAAAAGAACATTGTTTAGAAGATGTTATTCCTGATTTCCATAATAAAATAGCCAAGGGAGATATTCTCGTGGCTGGGAAGAACTTTGGTTGTGGAAGCTCCAGGGAACATGCGCCCGTAGCAATTAAGGCTACTGGTATTAGCTGCGTAGTGGCTGAAAGCTTTGCTCGGATATTTTATAGAAATGCTATTAATATAGGATTGCCTATCTTTACTGCTCCAGAGGCGGTAAAAGCTATTTCCCAAGGGGAGGAGATAGTGGTGGATAGCGAAGAAGGTTATGTGGAACAGGTAAAAACAGGGCAAAAATATGAAGCGGAAAAATTCCCATCCTTTATTCAGGAAATTATTGAGGCAGGTAATTTGCTGAATTATGTGCAGAGGAGGGTTCAAAAAAATGACTAAAATTGCTGTATTGCCAGGAGATGGAATAGGGCCAGAGATAACAGAGGCTGCTTTAATGGTTCTAGATAAGGCAAAGGAAGTCTTTGGCTTAGAGATTGAAACCCAAAAGGGCTTATTTGGTGGCTGTGCTTATGAGACTTATGGCACTCCTTTTCCAGAAGAAACCTGGCAATTGGTTCAAGAAAGTAATGCGGTACTTTTAGGAGCAGTAGGAGGACCCCAATGGGATAATTTACCTCGTAACCTAAGACCAGAATCAGCCCTTTTAGGCATCAGAAAAAAATTGGGTCTTTACTGCAATATTAGGCCTGTAAAATTCTATAGTATCCTAGCAGATAAGGTGGTTTGGAAGCCCGAAATTTTAGAAGGTGTAGATTTAGTAATTTTAAGAGAACTAACTGGGGGAGCTTATTTTGGTAAGAAAGGACGAGAGGGAGATAGTGCCTACGATACTATGGAATACAATAGGGAGGAAATTGAAAGGATTGTTAGGGATGCCTTTGAAATGGCTCAAGGAAGAAAAAAAGTTCTTCATTCCATTGATAAAGCCAATGTTTTAGAAACCTCCGGCCTATGGCGAGAGATTGTTATTGAAATGTCCAAAGATTACCCGGAAGTAAGATTAGAGCATCTTTATGTAGATAATGCTGCCATCCAATTGGTGATAAATCCCAAACAGTTTGATGTCATTGTTACGGAAAATCTATTTGGGGATATTTTAAGTGACCAAGCCGCTGCTATTGCTGGGTCTTTGGGGATGTTACCTTCGGCCAGCCTAGGTGGGGAGATAAATCTCTATGAACCTGCCCATGGTTCAGCTCCTGATATTGCAGGGCAGGATAAGGCTAACCCTTTGGCGACAATTCTTTCCTTAGCTATGCTTTTACGCCATACTTGTAAACATGAACAGGCTGCCCAGGCAGTAGAAAAGGCTGTAGAACAAGTTCTCGAGGAAGGCTATGCCACTGGTGATATTGCTGGGGCTAATAGTAAACGGGTAGGGACTAAGGAGATGGCGAAACTGGTGAGTGAGTGTGTAAGTGGGTAAGCATTATGACTATAAGGTCTAGCTTATTGGTTAGTGCCACGATGAAAGTGAATATTTTAGGATGTGTCACTGTGACATAGAAAATCTAACAAGAAAAGCTTGCCTGCCAGACAGGTCTAACAAGAAAAGCTTGCTTACCAGGTATGTCTTGTTTTTCGGTAGCACAGTGGCACGGTGTCACGATGACACGGTGTTTTCTTACACACTGTCATGCAGATTAGCATATAAGTATTAGACTAAAAAAAGCCCCTTGGGGCTTTTTTTATACTTGGCATTCCGAGCAGCTTGTATTCAAGCTACAATTATCTAAAACTTGCTCTTGGCGGGATTTATCCCTATAGACGGTACAACCCTTTAGGCCCAATTGGTGGGCTAATTTAAGGGCTTTATCTACATCTTCTACAGTAGCATTATGGGGTAAATTTATGGTTTTACTACAAGCTCCATCCACATGGGTTTGGATAACTGCTTGCATTTTAATATGATCTTCTAGCTTGATATCCCTAGCGTAAACAAAAACATCCTTGAGGGCAGGTGGAAATTCTTTAATATTTTGGATTGAACCTTCTTCATATATTTTTTGGCGTAACTCTGGTGTGTCTATATCTAATTTTTTCATGGCTTCAATCAATTGAGGATCAATCTCTAGGAAACTTTGCCCCCCTAAAATATTTCTCCTATAAATAGGAGCAAAATCAGGCTCTAAACCCCAGGAGGTATTGCAAAGGGTTGCAATGGTTCCAGTCGGGGCAATAGCTAAGAGGCAGCTATTACGGAGAGCCTTACCTTCTTTTTCCCAGCGAGAACCTCTCCAGGCAGGATAGACTCCCCTCTCAGAGGCTAACTCAATAGATGCTTCTTCCGCTGTTTTTCTTAGGAACTGGACCATTTGGTTTACCCATTGTCTGCCTCTTTCTGTATGATAACCCAAACCTAAGGCTTTCAAAGTCCTAGCTAGGCCCATAAAACCTAAGCCCTGGGGTCTTGTTTTTTGAGCTATATCTTGTAATTGGGGTAAGGGTAACTCATTGGCATCAATCATATTATCTAAAAATCTTTGAACGATTTTAATGGTTCGGGAAAATTTTTGCCAATCAAAACGATAAGTACCTTTTTCGAAGTTTAGATGTTTTTCTAGATTGATAGATGCTAGATTACATGAAGAATAGTTAATATTTGTAAATTCACCACAGGGGTTCGAACAATTGATCCTGCCTAGATGGGGATTGGCATTATCCCTGTTAGCTCTATCGACAAAGAAAATTCCTGGCTCGCCATTTTTCCAAGCCTGACTACAGAGTTTATCCCATAAAACTCTGGCAGGAACAGAGGACGTGATATACCCCAAAGGGCTCACTAAGGAAATTTCCTCATCTCTATGAAGGGCTTTCATGAAATCATCATCAATGGAGACGGAGAGATTGAAATTAGTTAGTTGCTTCTCATTTTCTTTAGCTTCTAACCAAGTAAAAATATCAGGATGATTAATAGGTAAAAGACCTAAAGCTGCTCCTCGGCGTTTCCCTCCTTGGGCAATAGAATTTATAGCTGTATCATAAAGCTTTAGCCAAGAGAAGATGCCACTGGAGACCCCATTAGTACTTTCAATTAAAGCTTCTTTTTCTCGGAGTTTTCCGAAATAAAAGCCTACACCACCGCCAGACTTATAAATTAGGGCAGCGTTTTTTAAGGTATTAAAAATATCCTCTAAATTATCCTCAATTTCTAAAATAAAACAAGCACTGAGCTGTTGAAGCTTAGTGCCGGCATTCATTAAACCTGGGCTAGCAACACACCACTCTTGTCTAATTAATCCTGTGAGGAAAAGATTAAACCAACAAATTTGGCTTTTTAAGGTCTTTTCTTGAAGGGCCATTGTTTTTGCTACCCTAATATACATTTCCAAGGGACTTTCAATAATTTTTTGCTCTTTGTCCCTTAATAAATATCGTTCTTCAAGGATTTGTTGTGCTAGAGGAGAAAGATGTAAAACTTTTTTATGGGCGCGATGGGTTTTTATATATTCATCCAGATTGGTCACTTTTTAAACAGCTCCTTTACCTTATGGAAAAAGCCTTTTCTAATTTCTTTTTGCGATATGAGGACTTCATCTGGTGTAGCAATTCTCTTAGCTAAAGATTTTACACATTGAGCAGCTGGAGATTGGGGCTCTGCTAGTAGAAAAGGCCTGAGTTTTGTAACAGCCCGCCAAACACTTTTATCTTCAAGAATATAGCCAAAATGCTCCAAGCGAAGGTTTAAAAATCTATCGGCAACTTGAAGTATTTTATCAGCAATTTTCTTAGCTTCTTCAGGATTTTCCACTTTGTTAACTATTAACTTGGGTTTTACTGCAGGATTTTGTTCATCCAGGACCTTAATTATGGCATAAGCATCTGTAATGGCATGAGGCTCTGGCGTAGTGATAACAATAATTTCGTCACTGGCCAGAACAAAATTAACCACATTTTTAGATAGTCCCGCTCCAGTATCAATAATTATAAAATCGGCAAATTTTTCTAAAGTCTGAAAACTATCAATTAACCTTTCGAATTGGGTTTCTTCTAATTCGGTAATATTTTGTAATCCTGAACCTCCAGGAATTAACTGCAGGCCACCTGGACCTTCCACTACAATATCTAGTATATCCTTCTGTTTATTAAGTATATGAGCAATATTATACTTAGGCTGCAGATTGAGGAGCACATCTACATTGGCAGTGCCTAAATCACAGTCCACGATAAAGGTCTGGTGCCCCAACTGGGCTAAAGCAATACCCAGGTTGATAGAGAAACTGGTTTTTCCCACTCCACCTTTACCACTGGTTACTGCAATTACTTTACATTTTTTAACCACTTTATCTTCTGCTTGGGGTGTATTTTTTCTTAATCGGAAGGGCAATTGTAATACTAAGCTGGGATCGGGGGTAAATTTTCGATCTAAAACCTCTGTGACAAACTCAAACCCTTCGCTAGGGAGGGTAATTTTTATTGAAGTCCCTACACTCAAAAGTACAACTTTTCCATTACTATAAGGCATACCAATTGTGAAGGTAGTACTTCCTACTTCCTTAATAGAGGCAATATAGTTATCGTTATATATTTGAGATTCCGGTTTTAAATTAATCTTCTGGTTAACCTTTAACAAGCTGGACCCACCCCCGACTATTACATTAATATTTTAATTCCACATTTTTCATAATTTTCCTGCATATTTTGTAGATTAGGTTATGGTTAGTTTTGTTTTTGTAGAATATTTATCCTTTGTGTTGAATAATGAAGTAATATTACGAAATAAAACTAAAGGAAAATTATGTTAAGAATCGAATTTAAAACCTAGTAAGCTTTAAAGGAAGGATGACTATTGTGTGGAGTAAAAATCCAAAATTAAAGATACGCCTTTCTCGTATTTATTCAGTAATCATAGAGGAGTTGAAGAATTTAGCAAAAATTGAAGGCTCCCATACAATTTGTTTAGATATCCTGAGGCAATTACCTCAAGACATACAGTCTCTAGTTATTAATGAATTGGCTTCCCTGGAAAGACCCGAATT
>JAAZJU010000133.1 GCA_012800195.1 Clostridia bacterium | reverse complement strand
TGGATTTTCTTGATTTGGCAATATCATACTTTCCGGATTATAAAGATAACAATAGATAAGGATAACTACCAGAATTAGAAAACATAATCCTATAAAACTGGCCACTCTTTTCATTGCTATCTCTCCTTGTTTTAGCCTCTTAAATAAATAATATTAAAGTTCAAATATTAAAAGAACTTTTAAAAATAAAATCATCCTACAAATAAAAAACTCACCCTCCATTAAGGGGGTGAGGAGACAAGCTTAGGGTCTTTCTACCTGATTTTTTAAGGTGCCTATCCCTTCAATTTTTACTTCTACCCAATCTCCATGGTCTAAGCGCCCTACACCTTCTGGAGTGCCAGTATAAATAGCATCCCCAGGATAAAGAGGCATAAATTGAGATACAAAGGAAACTAGTTGAGCTACGGAAAAAATCATATGCTTGGTATTGGAAGATTGCTTTACTTCTCCATTTACCAAGGTTTCTATACTTAAGTTATCCGGGTTTAATTCCGTTTCAATCCAAGGACCCATGGGTTTATAAGTCGGATAAGATTTTGCTCTTGTCCATTGACCGTCTTTTTTCTGGATATATCTATCGGAAACATCATTGCCACAGGTATACCCTAAAACATAGTCTAAAGCCTCTTCTTCTTTTACGCCAAAACATTCTCTACCTATTATAACAACCAATTCACCTTCAAAATCCACTCTTCTACCTGGGGAAGTGATGGTTATTTTGTCTTCTGGTCCAATTACAGAGGTATTAGAAACCATAAAAATAAGGGGTTCTTCTGGAAGTTTGAAATCAAATTCACCAGCATGGTCAGCATAATTAAGACCTATGGCTATAATTTTCCCTGGATTAACTGGATTAAGTAAAATTACTTCTTCTCTTTTAAGTGCCTTACTGGTCACTTCAAATTTTCCAAAAACCTCTCCCTCAATGGGATAGATATTTTCTTCTTTATATACCCCATAACCTTCTTGGCCTAAGTACTCGTATCTGACTAATTTCATTAAAAAACACCTCTTTCTAGCATTAAGTTAGTATTACCAATAATAATCTTACTATATCTTGGCTATTATTACCATTCATATATCGCTATAATCTGGGCAGAAATAATATTAGTGACAATTAAAGGAGGGAAATTTATGCAACATCAACAATATCAGCAATTTCCACAATATCAACCAATGCAAATGAGAACTACCCAAAATGCTCCAAATGCCTCTATAGCTACCATGGGCCCAGACACATACCAAAACAGTCCTTATACTCAACAAGGCTTCCAAATGGGGCAACAATACCAGCAGCAAAATCAACAACAACAAGAACAAGGATGGTTGCAACAGGTCCGTCAAGAATTACATAGTGGACAAACTTTAAGACCACAAATGGGGCAAATGCAAACCACAATGGGACAACAAGGACAGAATGCTTCTTTAGCAACTATGGATCCTACCACTTATCAAAACAGTCCCTATGTAAGTCAACAGTTTAGACAGCAACCTCCAGCAAAAATAACATTACAACAACCTATGTACCAACAATTTTATACTAATCCAAATGCTTCAATTGCTACCATGGGCCCAGACACATACCAAAATAGTCCTTATACTCAACATGGCTTCCAAATGGGTCAACAATATCAACAGCAAAATCAACAACAACAAGAACAGGAATGGTTACAACAGGTCCGTCAAGAGCTACAAAGCGGACAAACTATAAAACCACAAATGGGCCAAATGGGACAAATGGGACAAATGCAAACCACTATGGGACAACAAGGACAAAATGCTTCCTTAGCAACTATGGACCCCACTACTTATCTAAACAGTCCCTATGTAAGTCAGCAATTCAGACAACAAAATCAGCCTAATTACCAACAACAACCTATCAGAATCCAAGGGCAACTTCGTCAGAATATGCTTCAACAAGGTCCCAATGCATCTTTAGCTACTATGGATCCAACCACTTACCAAAATAGTCCCTATAACAGAAATAACATCTAAACTAAAAAAGCAGCCTTAGCTGCTTTTTTCTATTCTATCTCCAATTATCTTATCTAACTCAACATCCCCCTCCTGAGGATTATTATAATCACTATAGATAGTCCAATATATTTTCAAGTGCTTTAATACTCTACTTTTCTCCGCCGAAAGCTGTGGCAAGAATTTATTATTAAGGAAAACATGAAATCCTGGAAATATAAATTGTTTATAATCCCCTTGTTTAGTATATTCTCGATACATAATTCCCTTCACATGGGTTCTTCTCCCACCTTTAAAGTTTCTCCCTTCTATCAAGGCCTCTGGAATTAGTATTCTTACGGCAAAGTACTTAACCATCACTTGGCTTATATTTTTTACCATGAGTCTGAAACTATATGTGCTATCCTGAGGAATATACCTAGGCACCGTCAGCCTTAATTGTAATTTAGGCCTAATTTGCCTATTCATGACATCCCGTACCTCATAATCTTCCATAGGCTCAGATTTAAAGTTTCTTCTTTTATAATAACGATAGTTTCCTGCCATATGGGCAGTTGATCCCTTAGGTATATCTACCACATAGATAACCTTGTCAGGTGAAATTTCTATAGGATTAATATAAATATCATCTATTTTAGGACTTATCCGGGAATAGATTACATTTTCCAGCCATTCCTTATTAATCTTACCATTTATATCATAACCTTCATCTAATTCAAGTCTGATAGTTTTATTATCATCTACCTCTTTTATACCATA
This sequence comes from Clostridia bacterium, assembly GCA_012800195.1. GTDB lineage: Bacteria > Bacillota > Peptococcia > Peptococcales > BICA1-8 > JAAZJU01. The sequence goes on along the minus strand of JAAZJU010000133.1, from coordinate 2,804 downwards.
AATAATAACTCCTCCATCGGAGTTAGCAAAACTAGAGACATCCTTACTGATTTCATCCTTATATATATTTTGTAAAGCAGCACAGGCTTTATACTCTAATCTTTTTTCCTCTAAAACATTGTTGTCAATTAAGTTCCTTATATCCCTTAGATTCCAATTTCGAGCATTGGAAATATCCATGGGTATCCCCCTTATGCCTTTTTAGTTTATTATATGTTACTTAATCTTAACCTTTCAAATTTAATTTTACATTATTTTGTAACTTTATAAGATAATTAACAAATTCTAAGAAATTTAATAAATTTTTTAAAGGATAAATTTGTTTTATGTCGAAAAAAGTTAAATGATAAGTGGCTTCAAAGGGGTGTTTTTTATAGTGGACAAGCTAAAAATAAAATTAAGATACATAATATCCTCACTACTGGTATTAATGCTAACTATTACTATAATTCCTGCTCAAGGCTCTTCCCTGTATGATGAACAACGACAGACACAACAAAAGATACAGGAAACGGAAAGAGCCCTTAAAGAAAAGGAAGCCGAACGGCAAAGAGCATTAAAAGAACTTAACCAATTAAATTCCAGTATTAATAAGACCACTAATGAGATTGAACTTTTAGATAAAAAAATAGTAATCTTAGAGCAGAGCATTGCTAAAGCTGAAAAGGATATAGAAGAAAAAGAAATAGAAGTTAACGAAAGGTCTGATATCTTTGCTGAAAGATTCAAACAAAGCTATCAAGTAGGACAAGTTAGTTATCTTGAGATATTATTCCAATCTTCTAGTTTTTCAGATTTCTTAACCCGTTTTGAATTTTTAAAAAGATTAATAGATAATGACAATCAATTGTTGGCTGAGTTACAGGCTGAGCGGGAAGCTTTAGAAAAGAAAAAACAAGAGCTGTTAGTTTCCCAACAAAATATGATTAAAACCAAAGTTCAACAAGAACAGAAAAAGGAACAATTGCAAATTGCCAGTAACCGCAGTCAAGAATTGGTAAGACAATTGGAGCGGGATAAGGCTAGCTATCAAAAAGCGTTGGATGACTTAGAGAGGGAATCTAAATTAATCGAAGAAGAAATCAGGAGACTCCAAAGCAAAGGTGGTACAAGACCAAGTAAATTATCTTGGCCAACTCCTGGGTTTACTAGAGTTACTTCAAATTATGGTTCAAGAGTTCATCCTATAACTAGAGTGAAAAGTTTCCATACAGGTATAGATATTGCTGCATCCCAAGGAAGTAATTTACATGCCGCTGCTAGCGGAAAGGTGCTTTTTGCCGGCTGGCGGGGAGCCTATGGTAATGCAATTATCATTGACCATGGTGGATCTATGTCCACCTTTTATGGCCACCTATCCGCGATTTCAGTCAAAGCTGGACAAGAGGTAAAAATGAACGAAGTTATCGGTAAAATCGGTAGTACAGGTTGGAGTACTGGCCCCCACCTCCATTTTGAAGTTCGCCTAGATGGGGAACATACAAATCCCAGATCTTATCTAGGTATTTAAAAATGGCCCTTAGGGCCATTTTCTTTTTTTAATTTAGTTTTCAATTCCCTTGCGAGCTTCAATCCCTTGGGTATAATAATGTTTAATTTCCCGCATTTCCGTAACCAAATCGGCTCTTTCCATAATTTTTTCGGTAGCATTGCGACCGGTTAATACTATTTCTACTTTTGGTGCTTTGCTATTAATTAGGTCAAGAACTGTTTCTTCTGTGATTAATTCAAAGAAAACAGCAACATTTATTTCATCTAAAATTACTAAATCATAATTACCACTCATTAATTCCTTTTTAGCCTTTTCTACACCCTCTTTAATTAATTGCACATAATCGGCAGGAGGTTTGCCTGGTTCGAAAAACACACATTTATTTTCCCATTGGGCTAAAGTTTCTGGATCTAGGTCCTCCTTTCTAGCTATAAAAAAGGGTTTACCTAAGGTTTCTAGTTTAATATTAGGAGATATGTTAGGAAGTATATTATGCTCACTATAAGATTTTTCTTTCATGAATTGCAAGAATAAAACCTTTTTACCTGCTCCCAAAGCCCGAATAGCTAGTCCAATAGCTGCAGTGGTTTTTCCTTTACCATTCCCAGTATAAACTTGCACAAAACCTTTTTCCGTAGTCATTATGTACACCTCCACTATTTATTGTTTTAATTGTACTTTATATTGGGTATTTCTTCAAATATAGATCCTGTTAATTATATATATTGTTTGCTAAGAAATGTAAAAATACCTATAATTAAAAAGAAGATTACTCGGGAAGGTGATTTTTTGGATGCTATCAAAATTAATAATTTATCCTTTGCCTACCGAAGGCAGGTCCCCATATTCGAAAATCTAAATTTAACTATTAAAAAGGGAGAATTTGTTGGTATAGTTGGACCAAATGGTGCTGGGAAAAGCACCTTATTAAAATTGATATTAGGTCTCTTAACCCCCAGGACTGGCAAAATTACTGTTTTTGAGAAAAATATTGGTTATGTTTCCCAAAGGGCTACCGCCTTTAATAGCGGGTTTCCTGCTACTGTAAAAGAAGTGCTTAGTGGTCCTTTAAAAAGTAAAAATACTTTGTTTCAACCTTTAACCCAAGCAGAAACCCAGGAAATAAATGAGGCCTTAGAATTTGTGGGGCTTACCCCCTATAAAAATGAGTTAATTGGCAATCTCTCTGGTGGTCAACAACAAAGGACTTTTATAGCCAGAGCCTTAGTAACTAATCCCTCTATCCTTTTTTTAGACGAGCCCTTTGTAGGTATAGATCAGGATTCTCAAGAAACCATCTCCAATTTGCTCC
>JAAZJU010000014.1 GCA_012800195.1 Clostridia bacterium | reverse complement strand
GACCTACAAATAATAAAAATCCAATACATGACTATATTTATAAGTTTAGGTAAAAAATGATATTATAGAACTTCGCACAAAATAGGAGATATCGATGAAACATAAAGAGGTAATTTCTAATTGGCAACATACTTTACTGGTAATTGGTTTTCTGTTTGGTAACAGTATGATTTATAGCATGGGAATAAGATATGCAGAACGGGACACTTTTTTAGCAGAAATAATTAGTGGCTTTCTAGGAGCAATTATTCTCCTAGCCATCGCCTTAACTGTTAATCTCTTCCCTAATAAAACTCCTTACCAAATTATGCAAAAAAAGCTGGGGGCAATTGGAGCTAAGCTCTTATTAATACCTTTTTTTCTATTTTCCGTGTATGTTTCAGTCACAATCCTAGATGATATGCAGGTCTTTATGATTACTCTAGTCATGGAAGAGACTCCACCTTGGGTATTTATTTTCACCCTAGCTTTAGCAACAGCATGGGTTGTTCGACAAGGACTTGAAGTTTTAGCCCGCTGTGCGGAATTAATCATACCTATCCTTCTAGCTTTATTTGTTGTTTTTTTCTTTTTAATTTTCCCAGAGATTAACTTTGAGGAACAATTACCACTTTTTACTTCAAATTTGGTGGATATATGCAAAGCAACTGCTGTTATTGCTTCTTTCCCTTATTTAGAAACTATTTTACTCCTTTTTGTAGCTCCAAGAGTAACAAAACCGCACAAACTGTATAAAAGCCATATTTTAGCCATAAGCATCGCCACCTTTTGTTTGTCCTGGCGGTCAGTTTTAGCCATCACCGCTTATGGGTTAAATGAAGGTACTCGATATATTTTTACTATGTTTCAAGTCAGTAGACTTATAAGTTTTGGAGATTTTTTCGAAAGGGTTGAAATCTTATTCCTGGCCTTCTTTTTTTTCATGATTTTTATTAAAATAGCCCTTTGTTTTTATGTTTCGGCCAATTGTCTAGCCAGTATCCTTTCTCTAAAAAATTATAAGCCCTTAATTATGCCCATAGCTATTTTTACCTCTGCCCTAGCCTTAAATAACTATGGTAACTTTCAAGAAAAGTTAATATTTCAATTTATCTCCTGGCCCCTTATTGTCTTTGTTATGGTTTGTCTTTTTGTGTTTTTTTGTTTACTAACCTACTATACTTCCATAAAATCATAGAAGCCTGGCAGCAATGATTTTAATAAAGTATTTCCCAGCTTCACAAGAGGAGACATTTTTATTAACTCAAATTCATAAATAGCAGTATAAGTAATAGCGCCTATGGTAAGGAAAAATACAGTTATAAGGGCTGACCACTCTCGTGGCTTTGCTTTCCATAAATTATAACTTTCATAGATAAGAATAGTAACTGCTAAGATAGTAAATACATAAAACATCCTATCCCTCCAAACTTCCTACTCTATTTATCCTCGTTTCAGAGTAGTTGATCTTGAATTCTACCTCTAAATCTAACTGCATATTTTCAGCAAAAATTTTATTCCACTGTTCTGGGTCGAAATCTAAGACAAAGGGATATTTTTTGGAAAAGGTTTTACCTATATTAAAGATGTCTACTTGATACTCTTTTTGAACTTTAAGAAAAGTCTCTTCAATATCTTTTTTTATATCACTAGCAAATTTATCTTCAATTTTTTTAATGTCTATAGTGCTTAATGGTTTTTCGCCTATATACTCAACAATTTTTCCTGAAAGTGACAATTTAGCTTTCATTGTATATAGACCATCAGTGATAGAAGGAGTAAAAGATATTTCTGATTTAGTCAGCTCGGATGTGATTTCCCCTTCTGTACCTCCAGTGAAATTTGTTACTATTACCCAGCTACCTACGGAATCTTTTAAAAAATTAATACTCCTAGTTTCTTGGGGTGATAAATATCCTAGCAACTTATACTTATAAAAAACTGCTACACCGTCTAATGTTGATGTTTTTTGTCCTCCATCTTGATTAGTTTCTCCTTTATTCATGTCAACTGTGACTGATTTTACTTTATTTAGTACAGATGCCCCTGAGATACCTTCCATTTCTCTAATAAACCCCCTTAAATTTGCATCTACTCCAAAACCATGGGCCCTAGTTAATTCAATTAATTCTACTATTTCCATGGAGCTTAATTCTGCATTTTCGGGTTGGTTTTTTAGAATGTCTTTACCCAGACCTTCCCCCACAAGAAAATAGACTGATAATCTCCTTTTGGGGTCTCTTGTAAAGAAATCTACAACACTTAAAATAGAATCTCGGGCTAACTCTTCGCCAATAATAACTGCTTGTGTATGCGGCCAGTAATTTCGCAAATGTAAACCAAAGGTCACATTTCTAGCAGCATCAAAAACAGACTTTCCCTGGCCAGAAGATATAAAAATCCCTTGTTGACCCCCATTTTCCCCATTACCTCCTGAAGAACTGGATGTCTTATTTGCTTGCACTGTCACAAGGTATTCCTCTTCATACCTATCAATTGCTGCTCCCATCACAATAGCCAGCTTGTTTAAATCCTGACTGTCCCAGCACCCAGGAAGCCATATTAATACTGTAATTATTATCAATGAATAAAAAACTTTTTTCCTCCCGAAGATATGAAACATATGCACTGCCTCATCTCTTTAAATTTTTTTTATTTAAGGAATAGGGCCGTTTTTGATTAATTCTAAAAGGTGCTCTAACTAAAATATCGTCTAAATCCTCAATATTAAGTGGAGCTAAGGGACTTGTATAAGGTATTCCCAATGTGCGTAGAGAAGCTAAATGACCTAAAACGAGAATGGAGATAATTAATATCCCCCAAAATCCCAATAAACCACTCACTATGGTTATAACTAAGCGTAATAAGATTATTGGTACCTCTAATTCTTGAGAAGGAATAGTAAAGGAAGCAATCGCAGTTAAAGCCGTCACTATAACCATAGCCGGTGATACTATCCCGGCACTTACTGCTGCATCACCAATGATTAAGGCTCCCACAATACTCACTGCTTGACCTATAGGCTTAGGTAGACGAGTTCCAGCTTCTTTAAGAATCTCAAAAGCCGCCCCCATCATTAATGCTTCAACAACTACTGGGAAAGGAACTCCTGCCCGTTGATTAGCTAAGGTTATTAACAAAGAGGTAGGAATCAATTCTTGGTTAAAAGTAGTAAAGGATACATAAAAGGCCGGTAAAAAAACAGTTATTAATACTGATAAATACCGCGCATATCTTAACAAGGTTCCAATATAAAAATTGCGATAATAATCGTCAGTAGCTTGAAAAAAGCTTACGAAGAAAGTGGGGACTATCAAAGCAAAAGGATTATTATTATGCAAGAGTGCTATTCTTCCTTCTAATAAGGCGCTAACTACTTTGTCGGGTCTATCTGTCTCCAAAACTGTTGGAAAGATTGTCCAAGGATTTTCATCTAAAGCCTCTTCGAGAACATTGGATCCAGAGATTGTATCAGTATTGATTTTTTTTAATCTTCCCAGTACTTTCTGGACAAGCGATGCACTAGCAATAGAACTTATATAAACAACAGCAACATTTGTTTTGGAATATGTACCTAGAGTTAAGTTAATTATTTTACAATCAGGATGGGGAATTCTCCTTCTAATTAAAGCAAGATTGGTATCCAAGTTTTCTGTAAAACTTTCTTTTGGCCCTTTCGTGGAAGGTTCGATTTCTGAAGCTTCTATTCCCCTACCTTCAAATTTTTGTAAATTGATTACTATGGCTTGAGGCTTATTTTTAAATAAGAGGACAATGTGACCAGTAAGGATTTTATCTATTATGTCTATAGTTTTACTGGCAATACTTACTTGACCCATAGGTAGATTAGATGTTTCTGTAAATTCACCTTGTTCAAGTAAAATTTTCAATATCCCTTCTGTAAGCAAATTTTCATCCACTAAGCCATTAGTATAAATTAACCAATTTTCCTGTTCCTCTAAATACCGATAGATTATATCTGAACAATTTCTAAGGCGTTCCTTTAAAAATCT
>JAAZJU010000132.1 GCA_012800195.1 Clostridia bacterium | reverse complement strand
TTAATGCCTGTTGTAATAATGGCTTTAAACTATGGTTTTAAGAATGCTTTTACAGTATCATTATTATCGATTATTTCACTATTTGCTATTAGTTTCATAAATGGATTTTTATCTATTGAAGCAGATATTATCTTAAGCGGAGTCATTTTCCTATTGGCTTGGCTTTTAGGAAATATGACCGATACTGAGCGGGAAATTCGTAAAGAATTAAAAAGACTTGCTACCCATGATGAATTAACTGATTTATATAACCATCGTAGTTTTCAGTATTTATTGGATCAAGAATTACTAATAGCTAAAAAAAATAATAAAAGTGTGAGCTTAATAATCATAGATATAGATTATTTTAAATTTTACAACGATGCCTACGGTCACCAACAGGGTGATAAGGCTTTAAAGCAAGTTGCAAAATTAATGGAAAATGTAGTTGATATACAGGGAATGTGTGCACGGTATGGTGGAGAAGAATTTACTGTAATCCTTCCAAATATCGATTTATCAGGCGCTAAAAGAATAGGGGAAGAAATAAGATCTAAGATTGAAGAGGAGAATTTTCCTGGCAGTGAGGTCCTACCAAAGGGTAAGTTAACCGTTTCTATTGGGATTGCAGAGTATCCATCCAATGCTAATAATAAAGAGAAGCTTATCCAAATGGCAGATGAGGCCTTATATAAAGCCAAATTTGTAAGTAAAAACAAAGTAGAAACCTATTATTCTGTCTTTGATGAATTAAGTGTTAATCTTAAAGATCAGGAAAAAGATTTATTTAATTCTATTAAGGCCTTAACCATGGTAATCCATGCCAAGGATCGTTATACCTATGGACATTCTGAGAGAACAATGGAATTGTCAAAACAGTTAGCTGAGCGGATAGGACTAGATAAGATGGCCATAAAACAGCTTGTCTATGGTGCCCTCTTACATGATATCGGAAAAATAGAAATAGATAGAGAAATTTTAAATAAGCCAACTAAGCTAAACAAGGATGAATGGGAAACAATGAAGCAGCATCCCCGCTGGGGAGCGGACATAATAAGACCTATTGAGTCCTTTAGAGGTTGCCATGATATAATATTATATCACCATGAAAACTATGATGGTACAGGTTACCCTACGGGGATAAAGGGTCTGGATATACCTCTAGGGGCTAGAATCTTGCGGATTGTCGATAGTTATGATGCCATTACCACCAATCGAACTTACAAATCAGCCATGTCTAAGGGGCAGGCTTTAGAAGAGCTAAATAGATTTGCTGGAACATATTATGACTCTTGGTTATTAAAGGAATTTATAGCGATGATGGAATAACCCTTTATGTTTACAAAGAACATAAAGGGTTTTTTGGGGCCAAAAGCCATAATACAATATTCTTTTCTTGGTTTTATTGTATTTTTTAGAAACTACTACTAAAATGATAAAGAAAGGAGTGGAGATTATGTTGGTTGATTATCATATTCATGCCTTGGGGCATATGGATAGGGAACATACATTGGAAAATTTAAGAGAATATTTAGAATATGCCCGGGAAAGAAATATTAAAGAAATAGGTTTTGCGGACCATGATCGCTATTTAGCCAATTTAGATTTTTCCCTCTATAAAAAAGTGCAAGCTTTATACCCAGATATAAATGTGAGGGTAGGCTTAGAAGTAGATTACTTTCCTGGTAAAGAACAGGAATTACAAAAGATCGTGAATAGCTATGATTTTGATTATCTAATAGGTTCTGTTCATTATGTG
>JAAZJU010000131.1 GCA_012800195.1 Clostridia bacterium | reverse complement strand
CTTTTAAAACTGTTTTCTTTTCTACAAAACCATTAATGGCTTGAATAGTATAGGTAACTTCCTTTTCCCCTTCAATCCCTTTTTTAATAATCTTACTTTGGCTTCTCAACATACTACTATCATTTTCTCTGATAGTTTTAAAAGGAGCTGGTTCTATAGCTGTTTGTTCATATTCCACAACCACATCTAAGCTTGGCTTAAAGGGACTAATGATTATTTTATCCCCTGGATATATCCTCTCGGGATTCAGGTGGGGATTAAGCTTTATAGCTTCCTTTACAGTGATGCCATTTTTATTAGCTAAAGTAGAAAATACATCTCCTGGTTGAACCTCTATTACTGTGGCCTCCTCTTTTTTGGTATAGAGCTTGTCCTTAGCATCAGTAAGAGTATTCATTTCTTCAGGCTTGATAGAAACCTCTTGTACCTCTACCTGTTGTAGAAAATCAACCTTGACCAGTTGGGCATCCTCTGGAATTTCTCGGGGCATATATTCTTCCTTATATTCCACAAGCATCTTTTCCAGTTCTGTTTGATCCTCTACCGTAAATATTCCTTTACCGTCTACAGTAAGTTGATATGCTGTTATCTCCTTTGGAGGTGCAGATATTACTTGAAAAGCAACTAAAACTGTTAATAAAATAACACCAGCAATTATGATAAGCTTGTTGTTTTTTGACAATTATAAGACACCACTTTCTTTACATGTTCCAGCTTAAATTACAACTAAAATCTTAACATATTTAAAAGGGAAGACATCTTTGTATAATTTAACAATTTTGATAACCTCACTCAAAGGAATGAATAGCTTCTTCTAAAGTAGGATAAATTTCAAAAACTTGATCTAGCCTGGTTAATTGAAAAATTTTTAACACCTTGGTGTTATTAATAGCTGCTAATTTTAAATTCCCTTCTTGTTCCATGGCCTTTTTATAAGAAGATACCAACACCCCTAAGCCAGCACTATCAATAAAATCACAATTAGAAAAATCAATCACAATGTTTTTTAAATTAGCCTCCAAGGCAGTATATATTTCATTCCGGAATTCACTGGTTTTTTCAATATTTAATTTGCTAGGTACATCTATAACTTTTATTTCCAAAAAGAACCCCTCCTATAAGTTTTCATAAATCTAGCACAAGATATAGGTTTCGTTTCTACAAAAATGTTGAAAATTCCTGCTAGAAAGTTAATTTATTATTTAGAAATAACCATTCAATAAAAAAACAGGGACTAATTAGTAGCCCCCTGAAATTAGTTTTTTTCTTCAACAGTGATTGTAATAATGTGTTTAAAATTTGCTGTTCCTCTCCACCCATATTCTGTTGTAACATGTTGATGGCCATATCCAGTAATTCTTGCTTTTGTTTACTATCCATCTTAGCGATTACCTTTTGGAGATCTTGAGGGTCAAACTGAGATATTAGTTTTACTAAATCATCTAGTTGTCTCTTATCTTTTTCCACCTTCTTTACCCCCTTAAATAATATAACCTATGATAATAGTTTATGAATGGTACGATTATCTGGTTATTAATTTATGACACTTTCTGTATAACTTGAATATGATACAAGGCAAATAAATATAAGGGAGGTATAGTATGAGAAACGAAGACCTCACTGCACAAATAAGCAGGCAAGTTATAGAAAGGGATTATATCAGTGTCTATTATCCTCAAGTTCAGGGCTTAGGAAATACAGATGTTGAAAATAGAATTAACCGTAGGATTTTAAACTTAGTGGAAGATTTAATTAATAGTCAACTTGATGAAGAAGCCATTGTGGAAATAACGGGAAGCTATCTGGTAAGATTAAATAAAAAAAGCCTTCTCAGCATTCGCTTTGAAATCTACTCCTACAGAGAAATGGCCGCCCACGGACTAACCATAGTTAAGTCCTTAACCTTTGATTTAAATAGTGGTCGTGTCTATCAATTAGCTGATTTTTTCTGGCCTGACAGTGGTTATATTCAATATATTTCTAATCAAATCAAGAGTCAGATGATTGAAGAAGATATTCCTTTAATTGCAGATTTTAATAGTATTGATGAAAACCAAGAATATTACTTATCAGATAAATTTTTAATTATCTATTTCCAATTATATGAGTATACACCCTATGTATATGGCATTCCTCAATTCCATATTTCCCTCGAGGAATTGCAACCTTATTTTAGAAATAATAGTCCTCTTTATCGACTAATTAAAAGTTAAAAAAACTATCCTTTGGTTTCTCTAAAGTTAGAGAAACCATTTTTATTAAGATTACATGCCCATTATTAAACAAATTAGTTTATAATTATATTCATACATAAGTGTAGCAATATTGGAGGTGTAAGATTGAGTATCAAAATTGTAACTGATAGTACAACCTATATTCCCATGGATTTAAGAAAAAAATTTGATATCCAAGTGGTGTCCTTAAGCATAAACTTTGATACTGAAACATTTTTAGAGGAGGAAATAGATAACGCAACCTTTTATAAAAAAATGGATGAGGCTAAGAATATCCCTAGTTCATCCCAGCCTTCTGTCCAAAATTTTTGTAATGTTTTCGAAAACCTTTTAGAGGCCAATCATAAAGTTGTAGCGATATTTATTTCTTCGGAAATGAGTGGGACTTATAACACGGCTATGATGGCTAAAAATAAAGTCCTTGAAAGGTTCCCTCAAGGAATAATCGAGATTATTGATTCTCGTTCTAACTGTATGGAAGCAGGCTTTGTGGTCTTAGCTGCTGCCCAAGCAGTAGAGAAGGGGTTAGATTTTGCCGGAGTTTTGAATGCTGCTTACCGAGTCTTGGATAGAACAAGATTTCTTTTTTCCCCCCATAGCCTAGATTATTTGAAAAAAGGGGGAAGAATTGGCGGTGCAGAGGCATTGTTAGGAACAATTTTACAAATTAAACCCATTCTCACTGTAGTTAATGGAAAAACAGCCGTTTTCGATAAGGTCCGAACTAAATCCAGAGCTATTGAGAGAATGCTGGATGTTCTTTCCCAAGATGCTCAGGCCAAGGGCTTAGAAAGGGTGGTAGTTCATCATATTAATAATCCAGCTGAAGGTGAAGCTCTTAGTCAACAAATAAGGGAACGACTTAATATTGAAGTACCAGTATACTCTATTGGCCCAGTAATTGGAGTTCATGTTGGACCAGGAACCATAGGCGTAGTCTATCAAACCAAAGAACCCATCTAATCTATTAATTGTTTAAAAATCTCATTATCTTCTAGATTGATTAAATCAGGATCTTCCTTGGCAAAGTCCTTATTGGAGCTATCTAATTTGATAGCTCTTTTTAATGCAACTAGAGCCTTTTCAACATCCCTTTGTTGAGCATAAAAGCAGGCCAAATTATACCAGCCCTCACTATAGAAACTATTTAAACTTAATGCTTTCTTATGATAGGTCAAAGCTTTATCATATTGGCCTAGGTCAGTATACTCCACTCCTAAGTTAGAATAAGCCATAAAGGAGTCAGGATCTATTACTAAGGCTTGTTCATAGCAATTTATGGCTTTTAAATGTAGCCCTTGGTCAGAAAATATTACACCCATATTTATTAGAATATCAGGGTCTTCAGGATTTAACTCGAAGGCTTTCTGATAAGCTTGGATGGCTTCCTCGGCCTTTCCTAGCTCCGTTAAAGCCTTGGCTATATTAAATTGGGCTTCAT
>JAAZJU010000130.1 GCA_012800195.1 Clostridia bacterium | reverse complement strand
TTAAACAAAAATTAATAGATGCCTTCTTTATTATTTTAGGATCCATCATCTTCGCCTTTGGAGTAAACTATTTTATTATTGCTAACAATCTAGCTGAAGGGGGATTTACAGGAATAGCCTTAATCTTTCACTATGTTTTTGGTTGGCCAGTGGGTATATTCTTTTTAGTAAGTAATTTGCCTCTTTTTCTCATTAGCTGGCGGCTTTGGAGCTGGGAAGCCCTCTTAAAAACCATACTAGGAGTAGTTGCTTCCTCAGTAGCTCTTTCCCTAACCGCAAATTTCCAACTACCTGTAGAAGATCTTTTGCTGGCCGCCCTTTATGGTGGGGTATTTACAGGGGTAGGAATCGGTCTTGTTCTCCGCTATGGGGGAACAACAGGAGGAGCAGATATCATCGGCAGGGTTTTAAATCATTATTTTGGTATCAGCCTAGGTCGCTTTTATTTAATCTTTGACTTCTTTGTACTTCTTACCGTAGCCTATATTTTTGGCTTAGAAATAACCCTTTATTCACTAGTAACCATTTATGTCTTTAGTAATGTGGTTGATTTTATTTTGGATGGAATTGATTCTGCCCGTTCTGTAATGATAGTCTCCCCTTATTCTTCTCAAATCGCTAAAGCTATTGACAAAGAATTAGAAAGGGGTACCACTTTTCTAGAAGGCCGCGGGGGTTTTACTGGTGAAAAAAAAGATATCCTTTTTTGTGTAGTTAGTAAATGGCAGGTATTCAAAGTTAAAAAAATAGTTAAAAATATTGATCCCAGGGCCTTTGTCATCGTTAGTGATGTTTTTGAAACCCTGGGAGAAGGTTTTAAGGAAAAGTTTTAAACCTACTTTAAACTAATTTCATAATGTATTTTATAATTTTTGGCGGCAGCCCGATAGTACTTTTCCATTATGCCGCCTTTTTCTATTGTCTCTACTAAGCTAATAATATTCCTTTTTTCCATTTCCTTAACATGATAATGAATTTTAGCTGAGGATTGACCAAGATTATCGGCTAATTGCTTAACAGTGGCCTGTCGATCAATTAATAACCTTAGCACCTGAATACGTAAAGGGTCAGAAAGAGTTTTAATCCTTTCCAAATCATTCAATACAATTATTTCCTGCATTTCCTTATTATACAGCACCCTAGCTCCCCCTTATTTTAAAACAGCATATAATATTATCAGTTATTATATAACAGGGTTAATAGGAATACAAGATTTTCTTTTCCCACTCTAACAACCATTTTTTAATATGAAGCCCTCCCGAAAAGCCACCTAAGCTCCCCTCTTGGTTAATTACTCGATGACAAGGGATTATAATTGCAATGGGATTTTTGCCATTGGCCTGTCCTACGGCCCTGGCCCCTTTGTTATTGCCCAATACTTTGGAAGATATTTCTCCATAACTTTTGGTCTGACCAAAGGGTATCTGTTGAAGCTGATCCCAAACCTTTTTTTGGAACTCTGTGCCCTGGGGGTTAATAGCACAGGTGAATTCCTTTCTTAGGCCTTGAAAATACTCCTCTAATTGCTTCTTACCCTCTTCTACATAGGGCCCTTCTTTCCGTATTAACGACTGGTGAAAATTATTTTGTAGATATTGTACTATATCAGTTGTTTCCCCTGCCAAAAACTCAACTAAAACCACACCTTTATCATTAGCAGCTATCAAGATCTTGGCCAAAGGTTCCTGAATAATAGCATAATCTATTGTTTTATGCATAGAGGCCTCCCCACCTTTCTGGTTAGATTCATTCTAAAGAAGGCAAATTAGCAATATAGTCCTCCAGTTCCAACAGTGTACCCTCATTCTGTACCTGATACTTAGGAACTTGTCTATCAATTAAATAGTCAGTTACTAAAAAAGTGCCCATACCTATTTCCGAAGCAACCATATCCTCTTGCACATCATTGCCAACCATTAGACACTCTTGGGGTTCTAGCCCGATTTTATCTGCAATTTCTTGAAAATAAGCAATATTGGGTTTAGCGCTATAAAAATTCTCATAACTGGTTACTAGCTCCCAAGGATAATTTTTAACACCTGCCCATTCCATCCGATGTTGAATAGCCAACTGAGGGAAAAGTGGATTGGTGGCCAAAACTATTTTATAGCCTTTTTCTACTGCTTTAGCCACTATCCTTGAGGCTAAGATAGTATTTTGAAGTTGTCCTTTAAGCTTAGGAAATTCTTCCCTATAAAATTTTTCAAATAAGGGTTCCATTTTTGTTTTTTCTTGATTTATAGCTGGCAAAAAAGCTCTCATAAAGACATCTTCATTGGTAAAATGGCCTGGGTTCTTTATCATCAACTGGGTGGCAGTTAGAAGCTCTTTAATAAATT
>JAAZJU010000129.1 GCA_012800195.1 Clostridia bacterium | reverse complement strand
GCCAAGAACTATATAAGTGGCCTTGACTATTTTGTCGGGGCTCGTATGCATGCTTGTATTGCTGCATTCTCGTCAGGAGTTCCAGTATATCCTATTGCCTACAGTCGGAAATTTAACGGACTGTTTGTCGAAACATTGGAGTATTCCTATATGGGAGACTTAATTAGCCAGAGTGAGGAGCAATTTTTAGATGGATTAAAAAGCGCTTTTGAAAGCAGAACTATGCTGAAAGAAACTATTGAAGACAGGATGAATACCATTGTTAAGGAAATGGGAGGAACTTTAAAAGAATCTTTGGTTGAATTTTTAGATATTAAATAAGCAGATGAAGGAATTTATAAAAAAAGTACTGCAAATCAGGTTGGTTCTTCTTTGCTATATGTCAGATTTTAAAAGAAGTGTTAGATACTCGTTATCTGCAATAAAGAATACTAAATTACATCTGCAAGCTCGGATAATCCTGAACTTACATTCATTAGAAAAGGGATTATCATTTAAAAATAGGAAGGAAGGCTGGGGAGGAGAAAAGGCGTATAATTTAGCAGTTTTAGTTGATAAATATAATAAAACATATGGGGTTGATGAAATTTCGATTAATGCGATCAATGTACTTAATGAATACCTAAAAGACAGTTCGTCATCTAAAAATGACCGTTTTGTTGATTTTATAAAAAAGGAATTATCTACGAATGATACAATTAAAGATGGCATAGGTGGCGTAAAGAAAGTTTCAAAACCGTCGTTCAGTATTAGTTATGATCAGGTTAGAGACTTTTTTGCTTCCAGAAGGAGTGTCAGAGACTTTTCCAATAGCGAAATTACGGTAGAAGAGGTAAATAATGCTTTAGAAATAGCCTCAACTACCCCTACTGCATGTAATCGTCAGGCACAAAGGGTTTATTCCTTCTCTGATAAAAGTAAAATAAAGTCAATTTTAGAAAATCAACTTGGAGATCAGGGATGGTGTTTAAAAGCTAATAAAATGTTTGTTATTACATCATCTGTTTCATTTTATAATGGAACATTTGAGCGGCATCAAGCATTGGTCGATGGGGGATTATATGCAATGAATTTTGTTATGGGGTTACATGCTCAAAGAATAGCGACGTGTTTTAAAATGTATGTTAGAAAGCCAAGTATTGACAGAGAGTTTAGAAAATTATGTAATATTCCAAAAGATGAAGACCCGGTAGTATTAGTTTTAGCTGGGCATTATCCACTTGAAGAAATTCAAGTGCCATATTCATATCGATTTAAAGAAAAGTAAAATAGAATGACAGCATGGATAAGCTTTTCAGGAAGTTTCTGATTTATTTGTATAGGATTAGGATAAACTTTATTAGACGTAAAATTAGGGAGATACTATCAGAAAACGAAGAAGGATTTTTCTGGTCTGACGGAGTTAGAGACATTATGAGAATATACCATAATATTGATGTGGGCTATGGCTCCTATGGATCTATGTTTACGCCTGGTTCGTTTAAACCGGGAACTGTAATTGGCAATTATTGTTCATTTAGCAGTAGTGTGTTTCAGTATAATGCGAATCACCCATATTCAAAATTTACAACACATCCTATTCTTTATCATGAGGATTATACAGGCTCTAAGAGTGAAGAGTTGAAAAGAGTTAACCTGATAATAGGACATGATGTATGGATAGGCCATGGTGTGGTAATACTACCGGGATGCAGTAATATTGGTAATGGGGCTGTGATAGGAGCAGGAAGTATTGTAACCAAAGATGTTCCGGCATATTCCATTGTAGTTGGGAATCCTGCAAAAGTAATCCGAATGCGTTTTAAAGAAGAAATAATAGAAAAATTGGAAGTCACTCAATGGTGGCTTTGGGATAAAGAAACGTTGATAAAAAACATTGATAAATTGGAAAGAATCGTTCGTGGCGAAGACTAAATCAACAATTGGGTATTTTGCCGGTTCCATAGCGTGGGGCACCATCTCCAAGCTTTTAGGTGCAGGGATAAAGTTTGTAACGATTCCTGCTTTATTAGCCCATTTTGGGAAGGAAAACTATGGCTTGCTAACTTTAGCTATTGCTACAAATGCCTATATGAAATTATTGGATATGGGGATGAATACGGGAGGCATTAAATTTTTCTCTCAATGGATATCTTCCGGCAAGTATGATATGATTGATAGGGTAGCCCGTACCAATATTAGTTTTTATCTGGGAGTTGGGCTTTTGAATAGTTTTATTCTAATTGGTGTAGGGACATGGGGTGAAGGACTATTTAAGCTAAGTCCTGAACAGTTTTCTACATTTCGCTATTTGCTGTTTATCTTGTCGGCTTTTAGTATAATAAACTGGATAACTTTTGTTTTTAATCAGTTATTGGTAGCTGATGAGAAAATCGCATTTACGCAGCAGATTATGGCTCTGCGTAGCATTCTAGGTCTTTCGGTTGTTGGCATAACAGTTGCTTTCAAGTGGTCAATTCTTGAGTATTTTTTTGCTGATTTGGTTGTTAGCGCAGGGGTGATTTTTCCTTATTATTATTTGGCTCGCAAAAGGAGGCTTATCCGCTCTATCTTGCCTGCTTTTTATTGGAAGGATTTTTCAATAGTCTTTAAATATGGTTTGGCTATTTTGGCAATGAGCATATTCCAGTTTACAGCTACACAGTCACGCCCTCTTAT
>JAAZJU010000128.1 GCA_012800195.1 Clostridia bacterium | reverse complement strand
TCCAGAGGTATGGTGTTACCTGTTGGATTTTGAAAGGTAGGAATAGTATAAAGAATTTTGGGTCTATGCTCTTTAATCTTGGCTTCTAAGTCTTCAATAATTAGCCCCTGGTCATCAGTGGCCACTGCAATTGATTGAGCTCCAAATTTATCAAAAACCCCTAGGGTGGCAAAGAAGGTTGGAGCTTCCACAAGGACTGTATCCCCTTCATCAAGAAATACTTCCGCAAAGATTTCAATGGCTTGAGTGGAACCGGTTGTAATAATAACATTATTAAGATCAGCTTTTACTCCCTTGGGATGAACTAAGTGTTCTAAATAAGCCTTCTTTAAAGGCAACCATCCCTCGGTAAGGCCATAAGAAAGCACTCTAGTCCCATCCTCATCTAAAACTTTATTTATTATGTTTTTAATCTCCCCAATGGGCAAAAGTTCTTTGGCTGGACTTCCTAGACTAAAGGAAAGAATCTCTGGATTTGATGAAAACTTAAGGATACTATCAACCACATCACCAGAGATAGCATCCATTCTTTTAGCAAAATTTGGCATATTAAATCCTCCTGTATATATAAATACCGACATAAATTTATAAATATATTATAATGAAAAGTATAAAATAGCAAAATTAATTTACATTGTTACTTATAACAGGGGTTAGGGTATATATAAAGTGGTTGCAAGATAAACAGACAAAAGGAGAAGGAGTATGGAGATAAGTTTGAATGAGTTTTTATTTGCTTTTGGTTTAACCCTATTAGCAGGTTTATCAACAGGTATAGGTAGTCTACTAGCCTTTTTTACTAAAAAAACCAATATAAAGTTTTTATCTGGAGCCTTGGGTTTTTCAGCAGGAGTAATGATTTATGTCTCTTTTGTGGAGATTTTCCCCAAAGCTAGAGCTTCCTTAGAACTTGTCTATGGAGCCACTCAAGGATATTGGGTTACGACTATTGCTTTTTTTGGAGGTGTTTTCCTGATTGCCTTAATAGATAAATTTGTACCTAGTGCTGAAAACCCTCATGAAATAAGAGATGTTGGGGAAATCAAAGAAAATCAACCCTCAGAGCAAGACCTGTTAAGGATGGGTTTATTTTCAGCTTTGGCGATTGCTATTCATAATTTCCCCGAGGGCATTGCTACCTTCATTAGTGCCATAGAAGATCCTACCTTAGGTATTAGTGTTGCAATTGCTGTGGCTATCCATAATATTCCTGAGGGTATCGCTGTCTCGGTGCCAATTTATTTCGCTACTAGTAGCCGGAAGAAAGCCTTTAGCTATTCTTTTCTTTCTGGTTTATCTGAGCCTATAGGGGCAGTTGTGGGCTATTTTTTATTGTTAGCATTTTTTACGGAGGCTATGTTTGGCATTATCTTTGCGGGAGTAGCAGGGATTATGGTTTATATTTCCTTAGATGAATTATTGCCTACAGCAGAAAAATATGAGGAACATCATATAGCTATTTATGGACTAATTTTGGGAATGATAGTTATGGCTTTAAGCTTATTGTTGTTCTCTTAAAAATCATAATTAATATTAATGAGTTGATAATATGGAAAAATTAAGGAAAGTTCTAATACCAAGAGTATTCATTATTTCTCTAACCCTGATGCTTCAGCTTATTGTTTTAATCGCTGTGATTCTGAGATTTAATGAATACTTTGCCTTCTTTTATGGAGCAAGTATTTTCTTAAGTATCATTGCTTTATTATGGATAATAAATGACAAGAGTAACCCTGCCTATAAAATAGGCTGGATTATTCCTATTTTGCTTTTCCCTATTTTTGGGGGATTGTTTTATATTTTCTTTGGGAGAAATAAATTAAATAAAAGACAACGGAAAAAGATGAAGTATATTGCGGATAAAACTCAGAGAACCTTACTTCCTAATGAAAATATTTTAGAGGAAATAAAAGCTTTAAGTGAAGATGCCGCAATTCAGTCCCGCTATATTCAGGATTATGCTAACTTTCCTCCCTACAATAATACTAGCAGTGAGTATTTACCTATTGGAGAAATAAAATTTGAAAAATTAAAAGAAGAACTGAAAAAGGCCAAAAAATTCATCTTCCTGGAATACTTTATTATTGAAGAAGGGGTTATGTGGAATAGCATTCTAGAAATACTGGTAGAAAAAGCCCAAAGTGGAGTTGATGTTCGTCTTATCTATGATGATTTTGGTTGTCTAGTGACTTTACCTTATAAATACTATCGAAAGTTAGAACAATTGGGTATTAAGACCTGTGTTTTTAATCCCCTCATCCCTTTACTTTCCTTGCGCCTTAATAATAGGGATCACAGGAAAATAGTTATTATTGATGGACATACCGGTATTACTGGTGGTATTAACTTAGCTGATGAGTATATTAATGAAATTGTGAAGTATGGTCATTGGAAGGACAGCGCTATCATGATTAAAGGTGAGGCTGTGTGGAATATGACCGTCATGTTTTTAACTATGTGGGATTATCTAAGGGGTATTGATGAAGATTTCAACCTTTTCAAACCTGAATTACCCCTTGTAGAAAAAAATATTAAAGATGGTTTTGTGCAGCCCTTTGCCGACAATCCTTTGGACGATGAGCCCGTAGGGGAAATAATCTATATGAACCTAATCAATAAAGCTAAAAGATATGTCTATATTACAACTCCCTATTTAATTATTGATAATGAAATGATTGCGGCTTTGACCACTGCGGCTAAGGGTGGAGTGGATATTAGAATTATCACTCCATATGTAGCAGATAAAAATTTTGTTCATTTAGTTACTAGATCCTTTTATAAAATTCTTATTGATAGCGGGGTAAAAATTTATGAGTATGCCCCTGGTTTCATTCATTCCAAGACCTTCGTCACGGATGATGAATATGCTGTTGTAGGTACTATTAATATGGATTACCGGAGTTTATACCTCCACTTTGAGTGTGGGGTTTGGTTATACAATTCCAATAGTGTTCTCGATGTTAAAGAGGATTTTTTAGAAACCTTAGAATTTTGCAGGCAAATTACTGCCAAAGACTATCAAAATGTACATTGGTATCATAACCTAGCTGCGGCAATTTTGCGGGTGTTTGCACCATTAATGTAGAGCTTCTGGTAAGCCCTTTATTTAAAGTCAAGGTCAAGAAGATAATAATATTTGGGAGGAACTATGTACACAGAAAGGGAAATTATTATAGAACTACCTAGAGAATATAAGAAACTACAGGAATTTCTAAATTCCCAAGGACTTCAAGTGCCATTAAATATGGATTATGCCTATGGATTTTATCATGGCTCAGAAATAATTGCTTGTGGAGCTTTAGTAGGGGATATGCTTCAAGGTATTGCAGTTAGACCTGATTATCACCAGGAAGGTATGGCAGCAAAGGTAGTATCCCAACTTATGAAAAAAGCAATTGAGCTGGGCAGGGAAAATCTGTATATTATTACCAAGCCCACGGAAATATGCTCCTTTATAAGTCTAGGTTTTAAAGAAGTAGCTATTGCCCAACCCTTTGCCGCCCTGTTGGAATGGGGACAAGAAAAGATTAAAGACTTTAGGGACAATCTTAAAAAAATAGCCCAAGGTAAACCCCAGGAAGCAGCTTGTATAGTCATGAATGCCAATCCCTTTACCCTAGGACATTTGCATTTAATTGAAGTGGCTGCCCAAAGTAGTCCTTGGCTTTATGTCTTGGTTGTTGAAGAAGAAAAATCTCTTTTCCCTTTTAAGGTAAGATTAGATTTAATAAAAAAAGGCACTTCGGGTATAAACAACCTTACCATAGTTCCTGGAGGCAAATATGTTGTTTCATCTTTAACCTTTCCTTCTTATTTTACTAGGGAAGAGGATTTGGCTAAGGCCCATGCTAGCCTTGATCTGGAAATATTTATTCAGCATATTGCTCCTAGCTTAAAAATCAAAACCAGATATGTGGGTCAGGAACCTTATTGCCCTGTAACCTCGGTATATAATCAAGTCATGGCCGATCTTTTGCCTAAAAATGGTCTTATTATGGAAGAAATTCCTCGTTTAATGGTTAATAATAAGATTATTAGTGCTTCTACGGTCAGACAATTAATACGAGAGGATAAGTTTTCAGAATTAAAAGATTTTTTGCCAGAAAGCACTTATCAATACTTAATGTCCTCTGCTGCTCAAAGCATAATCAAGAGGATAAAAACTAGTGAGGGCAGACACTAAAAAGAAAAGGGGGATAAAATGAGAATAGAAAAAATGGCGGTAGCTGGTTCTTTAGAATCTAATGATGTACTGGTCACTGTAAAACCCAATGAGCAATTAGGACGGGAAATAATAATTGAAAGTATCGTGGAAAAACAATATGGGGAGACCATCAGGAAAGTAACAGAAGAGGTCTTAAACGATTTTAAAATAGACCATATTTATATTTTAATCCAGGATCGTGGGGCTCTAGATTGTACCTTAAGAGCTAGACTGGAAACCGTCATTCTACGAGCTCAAGGAGGTAATAAAGATGACCAGAATCCGTAGATCTTTATTATTTGTCCCAGGAAATAGTCCGGCCATGCTTTTAAATGCAGGTGTTTTTGGGGCTGATAGTATAATCTTTGACTTAGAGGATGCGGTAGCACCTAATGAAAAAGATGCTGCGCGAATCTTAGTTAGAAATGCCTTTAGGACCTTGGAGTATGATCAATTTGAAAAAATAATTAGGGTTAATTCTCGACATAGCCCCTTTTTTACTGAAGATTTGCAAATGTTAATACCTACCTTGCCTGATGCAATCTTGTTGCCCAAGGTGGAAGATAAGCAGGATATTATAGATACCGAGACTCTTATGGAGGCTCTTGAAAGGGACAACAATTTGCCCCTAGGGGGCATAAAAATAATCCCCTTAATTGAAACTGCCTTAGGGGTGGAAAATGCTTTTTCTATTGCTCGGAGCAGCAAAAGGATATCGGCCTTATTTTTAGGGGCTGAGGATTTAACTGCTGATTTGGGAGTTAAAAGGACCAAAAAAGGTAAAGAAATACTTTACTCTCGGGGGAGGATAGTTATTGCCGCTCGAGCAGCAGGTATCACTGCTATTGACACCCCTTTTACAGATGTGGATGATGAAAAGGGGTTAATTAAGGATGCTAAATTTGCTAAAAAACTAGGCTTTACAGCCAAAGCAACCATTTCTCCCCGTCATGTAACCACTATTAACAGAATTTTTTCTCCTACTGAGGAAGAAGTCCTTTACGCAGAGCGGGTCATGGCCGTGATTAAGAAGGCAGAAAAGGAAGGAAAAGGGGTTGTAGCCCTAGATGGGAAAATGATTGATGCTCCCATTGTGGCTAGGGCTCAACGAGTGCTAGAAATAGCTCAAACCCTAAGGGGGGATCTATCATGAGTAAATTAGTGAAAAATATTCAAGAGGCCATTAAATTATCTGGTTTAGAAGATGGAATGACAGTTTCCTTTCATCATCATTTAAGAAATGGGGATTTTGTTTTAAATTTAGTTATGGGCACTATTGCCGAAATGGGTTATAAAGACATAAAGTTAGCTGCTAGTTCCATCTTTCCCATCCATAAACCAATTATCAAATATATTGAAGATAAAGTAATAACCGGGATCTATACTAATTACATGAGTGGACCAGTGGCTGAGGCTATTTCCCAAGGAATAATGGAAAAACCAGTGGTTTTTCATTCTCACGGGGGACGCCCCCGAGCCATTGAAGCTGGCGACCTAATAATCGATGTGGCCTTTATCGCCGCTCCTGCTGCCGATAGTTATGGTAATCTTAATGGGGTTGATGGACCTTCGGCTTGTGGCTCTTTAGGTTATGCTTATCCTGATGCCAACCATGCTAAAAAGGTAGTTGCCATTACCGATTTTTTGGTGGAATACCCTTTATCTCCAATTTCCATAGATCAAACGAAGGTAGATTATGTAGTAAAGGTGGAAAGAATCGGGGATCCTCGCGGTATCGTTTCTGGAACTACCCAACTAACTAGGGATCCGGTAGCTCATACTATTGCTATTAATGCTACCCAAGTAATTAAGAATTCTGGACTATTAAAAGAGGGCTTTTCCTTTCAGACTGGGGCAGGGGGTGCTTCCCTCGCCACGGCCTACTATTTAAAACAAATAATGGAAGAAGAACAGATTGTAGGGAGTTTTGGCCTTGGGGGCATCACTGAAATGTTTGTTGATTTTCTAGAAAAGGGCCTCTTCAAGACTTTATTGGATGTGCAATGTTTTGATTTAAAAGCTGTGGAGTCCTTAAAAACTAATCCTAACCATCAGGAAATATCTGCTTCCTTCTATGCCAATCCGGAGTCTAAGGGAG
Source organism: Clostridia bacterium (assembly GCA_012800195.1). GTDB lineage: Bacteria > Bacillota > Peptococcia > Peptococcales > BICA1-8 > JAAZJU01. The sequence goes on along the minus strand of JAAZJU010000128.1, from coordinate 9,100 downwards.
CAGCTGTTAATATGTTGGATGTAGTAATGCTAGGGGCCACAGAAATAGATATAGAATTCAATGTCAATGTTCATACTGATTCCAATGGAGTTATTATCGGAGGATCAGGAGGTCATAGTGATGCTGCTCAGGGAGCAAAACTAGCCATAATAGTAGCCCCTTTAATGCGAGCTAGATTGCCTATTGTGGTGGATAAGGTTTTAAATATTTCTACCCCCGGTAAGACTATTGATGCTTTAGTTACGGAGAGGGGTATTGCTATCAACCCTAAAAACCAAGAGTTAATTGAGAAACTTAAAGGCAGTGGATTACCTATTTATCCTATGGAATATCTTAAGGAACAAGCAGAAAAAATCTCTGGAAAGCCTCAAAAAATCAAAAGAGGTAAAAAAATAGTAGGGGAAATATATTACCGAGACGGGACTTTACTAGATACTATACTGAGTCAGGGGTAGGAGATGCTTCAGGAAATATTAAAAGCCAGGGAAGAAAGATGGCTAAGAAGATGCCAGTTAGTAGAGCATTATCAATCCCCTGTAATCTCTATAACCCTTAACATCCCAGGGCCAGAAAAAACTAAGAAACTTTATCAAGAGGCCCATAAAAAAATAAGCCAAGACTTTTGTCAGTATCTCAAGGATCAAGGTCATGTTTCTCTGGTTGAAGAATATCGATTTACCGCTGATGGCCCAGAGGCTTATCTTATCCTAGTAGGTAAACATTCTGCTTGGGAATTAAAAAAGGTAGCTATTGAATTTGAAAATAATCATCCCTTAGGTCGTTTAATGGATATTGATATTATGGATGAAGAAAAAAATATAATAAGTAGAAACAATCTAGGGAAACTAGAACGCAAATGTTTGCTTTGTGCTGCTCCTGCTAGGGAATGTATTATTAATAGAAAACATTCTTTAGAAGAACTCCTGATGGTGATTGAAAATATGATACTTCAGCAGGAGGAGTTTAAGGAAGAATAGTGTTAGAAAGTCCAAATTAACCTTGACAAAAGACATTTTTGTATTTATAATAAAATTGTAATCACTACAAATACATAGTTTCTAAATTCCAAAGGAGGTATGTAAAATGAAAGTATTAAAAGTTGACCATGTAGGTATAGCTGTTAAAAATTTAGAGGAAAGCATGAAATTCTATGAAGAAGTATTAGGTTTAAAAAGTGAAGGTACTGAAGTTGTTGAGGAGCAAAAAGTTAAAGTAGCATTTTTCCCAGTGGGTGACAGTGAAATAGAATTATTAGAATCTACTTCTCCAGATGGACCAATTGCTAGATTTATAGAGAAAAACGGTGAAGGTATTCAGCACGTGGCTTTAAGAGTAGATAATATTGAGGGAGCCTTAGAGGAATTAAAAGCTCAAGGAATCCGTCTAATTGATGAAAAGCCTCGTTATGGTGCTGGAGGAGCCAAAATTGCCTTCTTACATCCCAAAGCAACTAATGGCGTTCTTTTAGAAATTTCTGAAAGAGAATAAGTTTTAAGGTAGAACTTTGTGAGAGGTCTTTCTATGGATGGATTAGTGGGCAAAATAACAGCAGAGCTACTAAAGAAAAATATAAAACCATCGTATCAGCGGATAAAGATAATGGAGTATCTAATAGAAAAAAACAATCACCCTACAGTGGAAATGATTTATAATCACCTGGTGAAAGAAATACCTACCCTATCTAAGACTACAGTTTATAATACTCTAAACTTGTTTATAGAAAAGGGTTTAGTAAGGCCTTTAACCATCGAGGATAATGAAGCTAGGTACGATACAATTATTTCTAATCATGGCCATTTTAAATGCCAATCCTGTGGGGAAATTTATGACTTTCCAGTGGAAATAGATGATTTCGTACCAGATAAACTACAAGGATTTGAAATTGCTGATAAAAATGTCTACTTTAAAGGACTTTGCCCCAAGTGTATAAGTTCTTAATAAAGAAGGGAAGCTTCCTAGAGATGCTTCCCTTCTTTATTTTTATGTTACAATTATATAGAATAGAATAAATTATTGAAAATTAGAGGGGGACATAAGTTGTATATTAAAGATTTATTTAAAAGAAAACCAGTAATTTCCTTGGAAGTTTTCCCTCCTAAGCCTGATGCTCCTTTGGATAATGTTTTAAAAGTTATTGAAGAGGTTCAGGATTTAAAACCTGATTTTATTAGCGTAACTTATGGGGCAGGGGGCAATAGCCGAGCCTATACGGTAGAGATTGCTAACCTAGTTAAAAATAAATATAATATTGAAGCCCTAGCTCATTTAACTTGTATTAGCTCCACCAAAAAAGATATTCTTAATCTAGTGGAGCAACTCAAGGAAAAAAATATTAAAAATATCTTAGCTTTACGAGGGGATTTACCTCAAAATCAGGATGAAAACCCCACAATTATTGACTATCAATATGCCCAAGATTTAATTAAAGACTTACAAACAATGGGGGAAATTTGCCTAGGTGCAGCTTGTTACCCTGAAGGGCATTTGGAAAGTCCCTCTCTTAATCAGGATCTAAAAAATCTTAAGGCTAAGGTAGATAGTGGAGTGGATTTTCTGATTACTCAATTGTTTTTTGATAATCAGCTTTTTTATAATTTCTTAGAGAAAACAGATATTTCGGGCATTTCCTGTCCTATTAGTGCTGGGATTATGCCAGTTATAAATAAAAAGCAGATCGAACGAATTACTAATCTTTGCGGAGCCACATTAACCCCCAAATTTAAAAAGGTTTTAGAAAAATATGAACATAAGCCAGAAGCTTTAAAAGAAGCTGGTATTTTTTATGCTACTGAGCAAATTATAGATTTATTAGCTAATGGTGTGGACGGCATTCATCTCTATGGTATGAACCGTCCTGAGGTAGTTAAACAAATTTTTACCAATATTGATACCATAAGAAGTAGTGCCTATGAAAACTAGTAGAGAAGAAGTATTAAGATATCTGGGCTATAATAATCAAATAATTGACAATTCAACTGCAGAAATTATTGATGAATGTCTACTTGAAATTCAACAGCTTACTCAAGGGAAATATACTTATAAGCTTTTTGAACTGGCAAAAACAGAGGGAAAGATGGCTTTACTGCAAACTAATCTAGTTTTTTCCAGTGTTGATATCCAAGCTCACCTGGCAAAATCCACTAAATGTGTCTTGCTGGCGGCTACTTTGGGTATGACTGTTGAAAAAAGAATCTATTATTATTCCAAGTTAAATTTAACTAAGGCTGTTATCTTAGATGCTTGTGCTTCAGCATTTATTGAGGCCGTATGTGATGAAGCAGAAAAAGAAATCCAAATAATAGCCCAAGAACAGGGTTATTATCTAACTAGTAGGTATAGTCCTGGTTATGGTGATTTTCCCTTAGAGGTCCAACCACAAATAATTAAGGTCTTGGATGCTTATCAAAAGATAGGTCTCTCGGCCACGGAAAACTATCTTTTGCTTCCCCGCAAATCAGTTACAGCTCTAATTGGGTTACAAAAAGAACCCTCTATCAATAAGAATGTCCTGGATAAATGCCAAGCTTGTCCTAATTTAGATTGCCCATATAGGAAGGAAGGGAAAGATTGTGCCGAAAACAATTGACTTTACTCAATTTATAGTTTTTGACGGAGGAATGGGGACTTTATTACAGACTCAGGGATTAAGTGCTGGGGAACTCCCCGAAAGTTATAATCTCCTCCATCCAGAAATTATTGAAAATATCCATAGAGAATATATAGAAGCCGGTGCCCAGATAATTACCACTAATACCTTCGGAGCCAATAGATATAAACTACAAGGTTCGGGATATAAGCTAGAGGAAATTATAAAAAGTGGGGTAGAAATAGCCAAAAGGGTAGCCCAAGAACAATGGGTGGCCTTAGATATAGGACCCTTGGGTCAACTTATGGAGCCTTTGGGGAACCTTTCTTTTCAGGCAGCTTACGAAGCCTTCCAAGAGCAAGTTTTGCTTGGCCAAGAGGCGGGGGCTGATTTAATCTTGATTGAAACCATGTCTGATGTCTATGAGCTGAAAGCAGCTATTTTAGCCGCCAAAGAAAATTCTAATCTTCCCATAATCTGCACCATGACTTTTCAAGAAGATGGAAGAACCCTAACGGGTACCGATCCTTTGACCATGGTAAATATTATTCAAGGACTCGGGGTGAATGCCCTAGGTATCAATTGCTCTTTAGGGCCTAAAGAAATCCTTCCTCTAGCTAAGGAAATCCTAACTTATTCCCAAATTCCAGTAATAGTCCAACCTAATGCTGGTCTACCTAAAGAGATTAAGGGCCAAACGATCTTTGATGTCGATCCAGTTGAATTTGCTAAATACATAAAGGAAATGGCTCAATTGGGTGTTACTATCTTTGGTGGTTGCTGTGGAACAACCCCCCAACATATTAGAGCCTTAACAGAAGCCTTGAAAGATTTAAAGCCCGTGGTTCGCCAGATAAAGAAAATCACTGCCGTTAGCTCAGCTACCAAGACAGTAGTTCTTGGTACAGGAGTTACTATAATTGGGGAGAGGATAAATCCCACTGGTAAGAAAAGGCTTAGAGAAGCCTTAAAAAACAATGACTTAGAATATATTCTTCTAGAAGGGGTAGAGCAAAGAAAAAGAGGAGCCCAAATTTTAGATGTTAATGTAGGCTTACCAGAAATAGACGAAGAACAGGTTATGCTTAAGGTTATGACGGAATTACAAAGCATCATCAATCTTCCTTTGCAGATTGATAGTGTTAGAAAAGATGTGCTGGAAACGGCTGCCCGCTTTTATAATGGCAAACCCTTGATTAATTCTGTTAATGGTAAAGAAGAGGTTATGGCCGAGATTTTCCCTATTGTTAAGAAATATGGATGTGCTGTAATTGCTTTAACCCTAGATGAAGAGGGGATACCCCCTAAAGCAGAGGACAGATTAAAAATTGCTCAAAAGATAGTTAAAAGAGCTGAGGAATATGGCATTAAGAAAGAGGATATAATTATTGATTGCCTGGTTCTTACGGCTTCTGCCCAACAGATGGAAGTACAAGAAACTATAAAAGCTCTAAGTATAGTTAAAAAGGAGTTGGGTGTAAAAACAACTTTAGGTGTGAGTAATGTATCTTTTGGCTTACCTAATAGAGGCTTACTCAATCGGACCTTTTTGACCTTAGCCTTAGGAGCAGGATTAGATGCACCCATTCTTAACCCTCTAGATAAAGAGATTATGGATACCATCAAGGCCTATAATGTTTTGTGGGCTTATGATCTTAATGGGGCAGAATTTATTGAAAATAGCAAAACCGATGAGAAGATAATTACTTCCAATAGTCAAAGCTCAGATTTAGACTTAGCTGAAATTATTCTGGAGGGTATTAAAGGGGAGGCGGAAGCTAAAACTAAAGCTCTTTTGGAAGAGCTAACTCCTTTAGAGATAGTAGATACAATTTTGATCCCTTCCTTAGACCAGGTAGGTAGTAGATATGAAAAGGGAGAAATATTTCTTCCCCAACTTATTCAGTCAGCAGAGACAGTAAAGAAGGCTTTTACAGTATTAAAAGAACATCTTTTAGAGAAAAAAGAATCTAACCTGCCTTTACAGAGAGAAAAAATTATTCTAGCAACCGTTCGAGGGGATATCCACGATATAGGTAAAAATATAGTTAAGATTCTCTTAGAAAACTATGGCTATGAAGTTATTGACCTAGGAAAAGATGTACCCGAGGAAGTTATTGTGGAGCGGGCTAAGGCCGATAATGTGCAGCTAATAGGTTTAAGTGCTTTGATGACCACTACTGTAAGGAACATGGAAACAACAATCCAAGCCCTAGCCAAAGAAAAACTGCCCGTTAAAGTAATAGTGGGGGGAGCGGTATTAAATCCTGAATATGCCCAAATGGTTGGTGCAGATTTTTATGCTCCTGATGCTCAAGAAGCAGTGAAAATTGCTCAAAACTTCTTTAGGGATAGGTCATAAAGTAAAACTGATCAATCTTGACATTAAATATATTTTAAGGTATATAAAATATAGATTAGCACTCCCAAGATGAGAGTGCTAATCTATATTGGGTATTAAAAGAGAAAGGGGAGGTAAAATTGACAATGAAACAATTTCAAGCTGAATCCAAAAGATTATTAGATCTAATGATAAACTCGATTTATACCCACAAAGAGATTTTTCTTAGGGAACTTATTTCTAATGCCAGTGATGCCATTGATAAAATCTACTACAAAGCCCTAACTGATGAAACTATCAACTTCAATAAAGAGGACTATTATATTGCCATAGAGGTTGATAAGGAAAACAGATTATTGAAAATATCTGACACTGGTATTGGAATGACCCCTCAGGAATTAGAAGATAATCTAGGGGTTATTGCCAAAAGTGGTTCCTTAGCCTTTAAACAGGAGAATGAAATAAAGGATGGCTATGATATAATTGGCCAATTTGGTGTGGGCTTCTATTCGGCCTTTATGGTGGCTGATATGGTTACTGTGATTAGTAAAGCCTTTGGTGCAACAGAGGCTTATAAATGGGAATCTCGGGGTGCTGAGGGCTATACCATTGAGCCAGCCACAAAAGACAATTTTGGTACAGAGATTATCCTAAAAATTAAAGAAAATACCGAAGATGAAAAGTTTGACGAGTACTTAGAAGAATATAGATTACGGTCCATAATCAAAAAGCATTCTGATTTTATTCGCTATCCAATAAAAATGGATGTCACCAGAACCAGACTTAAAGAGGGTAGTGAAGATGAATATGAGGAATATGTAGAGGAACAGATAATTAATAGCATGGTTCCTATCTGGAAGAAAAATAAGAACGAACTTACCCAGGAAGATTATGAAAACTTTTATAACGAAAAACACTATGGCTTTGATAAGCCTTTAAAGCATATCCATATTAGTGCTGAGGGTTTAGTCAATTATAGAGCAATTTTGTATATCCCAGAAACAATGCCCTTTGACTTTTATACCAAGGAGTATGAGAAAGGCTTAGAACTATACTCCAATGGGGTGCTAATTATGAATAAATGCGCCGATTTATTACCGGATTATTTTAGCTTTGTAAAAGGCATGGTAGATTCTGAAGATTTATCCTTAAATATTTCCAGGGAATTATTACAACATGATAGACAACTAAAAGTTATTGCCAAGAATATTAAAAACAGAATAAAAAGTGAATTAGAAAAGCTCTTAAAAAATGAGCGGGAAAAGTATGAGAAATTCTATGAAACCTTTGGCAGACAATTAAAATATGGAGTCTACAGTGACTTTGGTAGTAATAAAGATACCCTTCAAGACTTATTATTATTTCCTTCCTCTAAGGAAAAGAAAATGGTTACTTTAGCTGAATATGTTTCCAGAATGCCTGAGGAACAAAAATATATTTATTATGCTGCGGGGGAAACTGTGGATAGAATAGACAAATTACCCCAAACAGAATTGGTTAAGGATAAGGGCTATGAAATCTTATACTTCACCGATGATGTAGATGAATTTGCTATTAAAATGTTGGGCGTCTATCAAGAAAAAGAATTCAAATCAGTATCCAGTGGTGATTTGGGAATAGAAGAAGAAAAGGCATCTGAGGAAGAAGAAAAGGATAATAAAGAGCTGTTTGATTATATGAAGAGTATTTTAGAGGGTAAAGTTAAAGAGGTTAGAGCCTCTAAACGCCTAAAAAATCATCCTGTTTGTTTAGCCAATGAAGGAGAAATTAGTATTGAGATGGAAAGGATCCTTAATTCCATGCCCTATAATGAGGAAAAGGTCAAAGCTGATAAAATTTTAGAATTAAATATTAATCACCCCATGTTTAATTCATTAAAGGATGCCTTTGATAATGATAAAGAAAAGGTCAAGATCTATACAGATCTATTATATAACCAGGCTTTATTAATCGAGGGCCTTCCCATAGAAGATCCAGTAGAATTTACCAATAATATGTGGAAGATAATGAGCTAGGAGCCTCATTGTCATTAATGTCGTAGTTCTGTCAGCAACATATTAGGAGAGGAGAGTTAAATGGCTGAAGTAATCTTTAAAGTGGAAAATAAAGTCGCCCATATTATTTTAAATCGACCAGAAAAAATCAACACTTTAACTCATGAAATGATTGTGGCAATTGATTTAAAAATGCAAGAATGGCAAGATGATGAAGATATTATATGCGTTGTCATGTACGGGGCAGGGAACCGAGGATTTTCTGCTGGCGGGGATATGAAAATTTATTACGAAAACAAGGCAGAGGCCCATCAATTAGCACGGCGGTTTTTCCCAACAGAATATGAACTAGACTATAAAATTATCAATTATCCCAAACCTATAATTGCCTTTCTAGACGGTATTGTTATGGGGGGAGGGGTAGGTCTTTCCTATGGTGCGGATTATAAATTAGTTACCCCTACTACTAAGTGGGCCATGCCTGAAGTTAGTATAGGTTTTTTCCCTGATGTGGGCGGCACCTACTTTTTAAACCAAATCCCCAAAGAAATAGCCCTGTATATTACTTTTCTAGCTAAATTTTTAAAGGCAGATGATGTTTTATATTTAGGGTATGGGACACATAAAATAAACCAAGAAGATTTTCAAAACATATTAATAGAACTATCCCAAATAGAAGGAAAAGACGCCAAAACTGAAATTGCAAGTATCTTAGATAAATATAAACAAAACCCTCTGCCCTCCTATCTTGAGGAACATAAAGAACTGATTAAAAAATATTTTAAAGTTAACTCGGTAGAAGAAATAATTATAAAACTTCAAGAAGGGGCAGAAAAAGAAGATCCATGGGCTCGTGCCACATTAGAAGAGATGCGCAAAAAATCACTTCTCTCCCAATATGTAATCTTTGAGCAATTAAAAAGAGGTGAAAACCTTAGCCTAGAAGAATGCTTTGCACTAGAAGAGAAGCTAAGTCTCAATTTTATGGATAATCCGGATTTTTACGAAGGCCTACGAAGTGTGCTAGTTGATAAGAACGAGCCAAACTGGCATTATCAAGAAGTTGAAGATATTTCAGAAGAACTAGTAGAAAAGTTTTTTCTGTAGAGGAAATATGTATGGAAGAATAGCTCTGTCATTGCGAGGAGCTTGCGATGAAGCAATCCTCTGTTAGAAGTG
>JAAZJU010000127.1 GCA_012800195.1 Clostridia bacterium | reverse complement strand
TGATGGTGGGATAAAGGGCCAAAGGGAAGTTAGGAGGAACATAAATGCCTAAACGAACAGAGCTAAAAAAGGTAATGGTTATTGGTTCAGGGCCCATAATAATTGGTCAAGGGGCAGAATTTGATTATGCAGGAACACAGGCTTGTAAAGCTTTAAAAGAAGAAGGTCTGGAAGTTATTTTGGTTAATAGTAATCCAGCCACTATTATGACTGATGAAAATATTGCTGATAAGGTTTATATAGAACCTTTAAATGCTGAAACCATAGGCAAAATCATAGCCATCGAAAGACCCCAAGGATTAATTCCCGGTTTAGGGGGTCAGACTGGTCTTAATATGGCAGTGGAATTAGCAGAAAAGGGCATTTTAGCTAAATATAATGTGGAGCTACTAGGAACCAGTCTAGAAGCTATTAAAGGCTCAGAGGATAGAGATGAGTTTAAAAAGACCATGGAAGCAATCGGAGAGCCTTTACCCCAAAGTAAAATTGTTACGGATTTAGCTGCCGCCTTTGAATTTGCCGAGAAGGTGGGTTATCCCTTAATTATTCGCCCAGCCTATACCTTAGGTGGAACTGGGGGCGGAATAGCTAAAAATGATCAGGATTTAAAGAATATTTGTAATTTAGGCTTCAAAGTTAGTCGAATTGGTCAGGTCTTATTGGAACAAAGCGTTGCTGGTTGGAAGGAAATCGAAGTTGAGGTCATGCGCGATAGGGCAGATAACTGTATTATTATTTGTGGGATGGAAAATATGGACCCTATGGGCATCCATACGGGAGATAGTATTGTTTTCGCCCCTATCCAAACCTTAAGTGAGCAGGAATTTAGGAAAATTCGCAGGGCTGCCATTAAAATTATCAGCAAGCTCAAGGTAGAGGGGGGCTGTAATATTCAGTTTGGTTTTAGCCCTCAGAGCATGGACTATGTAGTAATTGAGGTTAACCCTCGAGTTTCCCGTTCCAGTGCTTTGGCTTCTAAAGCTACTGGTTATCCCATAGCTAAGGTAGCTGCTAAGCTGGCCATTGGTTATACCTTAGATGAGATTATTAACCCTGTAACTGGTGTGACTAGTGCTTGTTTTGAACCGACCATGGATTATGTGGTAGCTAAGATACCCAGATGGCCTTTTGATAAATTTGCTACTGCCAATCGGATTTTAGGGACGCAAATGAAGGCTACTGGTGAGGTCATGGCCATGGATCGGACCCTAGAGGGGGCACTACTTAAAGCCATAAGATCCTTGGAAATAGGGGTGGTAGGGATAACCTTAAAGGAATCCGGTCGGTGGACTGATGTGGAACTGGAAAATAAGCTCACCGATGTTGATGATGAAAGACTTTATGCCTTGGCGGAAGCTTTTCGTAGAGAGTGGACGATTAAAGAAGTAAATATGCTAACTAAGATAGATCCTTATTTTTTAGCAAAAATTCGCAACATCATCAATATGGAGAAAAAATTAAAGGAAGAAAGTTTAAGCCAGGACACCCTTTGGCAGGCTAAAAGGATGGGCTTTTCTGATGAACATATTGCTAGTTTAAGGGGAGTTGAAGCCTTAGGGATAAGGGAGAAAAGAACAAAAAGTAATATCAAATCTGTTTATAAAATAGTTGACACTTGTGCGGGGGAATTCGAGGCCCAGAGTCCTTACTTTTATTCTACTTTTGAAACTGAGAATGAAGCCCAACAAAACGGGCAACCCAAGGTCCTTGTTTTAGGCTCGGGACCAATTCGGATTGGCCAAGGTATTGAATTTGATTATTGTTCAGTTCATGCAGTCTGGGCTTTACAGGAAGCGGGATTTGAGGCTTGTATTGTTAATAATAATCCTGAGACAGTAAGTACGGATTTTGATACCTCTGATAGATTGTATTTTGAGCCTTTGACTTTAGAAGATGTCGTAAATGTGGTAGAACAGGAAAAGCCAGTAGGAGTCGTGGTGCAATTCGGCGGTCAAACGGCCATTAACTTAGCAGAAAAGTTAGATGCCTTAGGAATTAAAGTTCTAGGTACTCCAGTAGAATGTATTGATAGGGCTGAAGATAGAAAAAAATTTGAGCAACTAATGAAGGAATTAGTAATCCCTCAAACTCAGGGAAAAACAGTAACTCGAGTTAAGGATGTGGAGGCTATTGCCCAAGAATTGGGCTTTCCTCTCTTGGTTCGTCCCTCTTATGTTATAGGGGGGAGGGCTATGCAGGTGGTATATAGTAAAGAGGAGCTTATTCATTATGTGGAGACAGCGGCGGAGATTTCTCCTCAACATCCGATTTTAATAGATAAATATATAAAAGGTAAAGAAGTTGAGGTCGATGCTATTGGGGATGGAGAAAATATTTTAATCCTAGGCATCATGGAACATATCGAACGGGCAGGAGTACATTCTGGTGATAGTATGGCGGTATATCCCACTCAGTCCCTGAATCAGAAGATAAAGGACAAAATTGTAGACTATACCGAGAGAATTGGTAAAGCCTTGAAAATCCAAGGAGTATTTAATATTCAGTTTGTGGTGGCTGATGAGGAGGCCTATGTTCTCGAAGTCAATCCTCGTGCCTCCCGGACTGTACCCATTCTAAGTAAGGTCACAGGGGTGCCCATGATTAAACTGGCTACCTGGGCCATGCTGGGTAAAACTCTCCAGGAAATGGGCTATCCCACCGGATTGTGGCCTGAGCCAAATTATGTGGTAGTTAAGGCTCCCGTATTTTCCTTTGAAAAGCTTAGTCAAGTGGACACCTCTTTAGGACCAGAAATGAAATCAACAGGTGAAGTCCTAGGGATTGATTACACTTTTGCTGGTGCCTTAACCAAAGCTATCATGGGAACGGGCAATAATCTACCTCTAAGAGGTAATGCCTTAATTTCTGTAGCGGAAAAGGATTTCGCTGAAGCTCTAGAGATAGCCCAAGGATTAATTAAGGTGGGTTTTGACATTTTGGCCACTAATTCTACTGGAAAGTATTTAAGTGCATATGGCTTAGGAGTTACAATTTGTCCGGACCCTTTAGAATTAATTGAAAAGGGCGGTATCCAACTAATTGTTAATACCCCTAGCCAGGGTAAAAACCCCAGAAGTCATGGTTTTAAAATCCGTCGGTCAGCAGCGGAACATAGGATACCCTGTTTTACCTCCTTGGATACCTGCTGGGCTTTTATAAATGTTAGGAAAGAAGCCACTAATGGGGTAAAGTTAAATTATCAGCCTATTCAGGAATATGTTAATCCTTAGGGGTCTAGCTGATAAGTTAGTGTGTAAGTGCGCAAGTGTGATGGCTTATAAGTAAATTTACATGACTGTGGGTTAGTGTGTTAGTGAGCTAGCATTATGTCTA
>JAAZJU010000126.1 GCA_012800195.1 Clostridia bacterium | reverse complement strand
TGAGCTATATAAACAAAGATATTATTTAAAAACTCCATGGTCCAATCTCCTTTCCTGTACCCTAAGCATCTACCTCACCTAGAACTAAATCAAAACTAGCTATAATTGCTACAATATCGGCAATTTTATGGCCAATAAAAATTTCATCAAACATGGAGATATTTACAAAAGATGGCCTTCTAAAATGAACCCGGTAAGGATTAGTTGTGCCATCGCTAACTATATAGTGGCCTAAAATCCCCTTAGGGTTTTCTACCTGATGGTAAACATCCCCTTTGGGTGGTCTGATTACCTTAGGAACCTTAGCCATTATAGGACCCTGGGGCATCTCTTTAATAGCTTGCTTAATTATTTTAAAACTTTCCTCTAGCTCTAACATTCTCACCATATATCTATCATAGCAATCCCCATTTTCGCCAATAGGTACTTCGAAATCAAATCTATCATAAATACCATAGGGTTTAACCTTGCGGAGATCATAATTTATCCCACAGGCTCTTAAATTAGCTCCTGTTAGCCCATAACTCATCGCTTGTTCCTTGGTTACAACGCCAACATTTTTAGTTCTTGCTAAGAATATTTCATTACCAGTAACTAAGTCATGATATTCCTTAAGCATTTTAGGGAATCCCTCTATAAATTTTTTAAGTTCCTCTTCAAAATCGGGATGTAAATCCTGAGATACTCCTCCAATTCGAATATAATTAAAAGTCATTCTCGCACCACAAAGATGACTTAACATTTCAAGGATTTTTTCCCTTTCAATAAAAGGATAAAAGACACCTGTTACAGCTCCTAAATCCATCACATATACACCAATAGCTACCATGTGATTTGCTATCCTCATTAACTCTGAAACTAAAACCCTGATATATTCAGCTCTTTCAGGGACCTCAATTCCCATTAGTTTTTCAACTGTTTGGACATAAGCTAAATTATTACTTATCCCTGATAAATAATCCAGGCGATCGGTATAAGGAATAACTTGAGGATAGGTCCTAGCCTCCACTAGTTTTTCTATCCCCCGATGTAGATAACCTATATGGGTTTTGCTACCTACACAGGTTTCCCCATCTAATTCCAAAACTATTCTTAGCACCCCGTGGGTGCTAGGATGCTGAGGTCCAAAGTTTAAAGTATAAGTTTCTGTTTTTACCATTTAATGCCCCAACCTCCCTTTACTCCCTACCACCTTGGGAAATGAAGTCTTTCCGCAGGGGATACCCCTCAAAACCTTCCCAAGTTAAAATCCGTTCTAAATTAGGATGATTAATAAATTTAATCCCCATTAGATCGTAGACTTCCCGTTCTAACCAGTCAGCGGTTTTCCAAAGACTATATAATGATTGAACCTGAGGGTTTTGATAGTCTAATTTTATCTTTACAACTAAGTGACGATCGTCATCAAAGCTACATAATTGATAAACTACTTCAAAGTACTCTTTATAATCTACCGCCGAGATATCCGCTAAAAAGTTAAAGCCCTGCTCCTTTAAAAATCCAAAAACCTCTAAGATGTCCTGATCTTTAATATAAAATTCATTATCCTTTTCTTCAGTCCAAACAGCATCCTGAGGTAAGTGTTTATCCAACATTTCTTTATAATTTTTATTCATATCTTTCTCAACCTCACCTTAGCTGGGTTGTTTACTTTTTCCTTTAACTGCAACATACCATGAATTAAAGCCTCAGGACGGGGAGGACAACCAGGTATATAGACATCCACTGGCAATATTTTATCTACCCCCGCTACCACAGCATAGGAATCTACAAAAGGACCACCACTAACTGCACAATTACCCAGAGCAATGACCCAACGAGGTTCAGCCATTTGATGGTATAATCGTTGAACTGAAGGAGCCATTTTGTGGGTTACAGTGCCTGCTACAATCATCACATCAGCCTGCCGGGGAGAATTCCTAAAGACCTCATATCCAAAGCGTGAAAGATCATAACGAGCTTGAACCGCACAAATCATCTCAATAGCACAACAGGCTAAACCAAATTGGAAAGGCCATAAAGACCAACCCCTGGCCCAATTTAAGACTTTATCAATAGAAGTAAACAATATCCCTTTTTCTTCTAATTCATTTTGACTTAAATATTGTTTTTCCTTATCTACTCCCAATCTAAAGCTCCCTCCTTCCAGTCATATATAAACCCAATTATTAAAATTATTAGGAACATAAACATAGCTATCAAAGCTGGTAAACCTAGTTCCTTAAATTTAACCACCCAAGGTATTAAAAATATTGCTTCTACATCAAAAATTAGGAATATTAAGGCATAAAGAAAATATGAAACTCTAAATTGCACCCAAGTAGGGCCTTGAGTTTCCATACCACATTCATAGGTCTCCAGCTTTTCTGGATATGGTCTATGGGGCTGTAAGATCCTAGAAAGAATCATTGCTGCTAAAGCAAAAGCCATTGCTCCTAAAAACAAAATACCTATAGTAATATATTGAGTTTCCATATTAATCCTCCTTGTAGTTATCACTTATGGGCCTAAAGGTTTTCCTATGAATAAAGCAGGGGCCATGAGAGTTAAGAGCTTCCAAATGGATTGCAGTACCATAACCCTTATGCTGATCAAAGAAATATTGGGGATATAGCTCTGCATAGGTTTCCATTAAAGAATCTCTATGAACTTTAGCGACTATACTTGCTGCGGCAATAG